>NZ_JBSFMM010000439.1:0-3970 GCF_053599555.1 Streptomyces sp. NPDC000941 | reverse complement strand
GCATGGGGGCCGCGCCGGGCGGCACCTGCTGGCCCGCGCCGCGCGGGGCCGCGCTGGGCACCGGGGTGCGCTGCAGTATGTCCGCGACCACCTGCTCCGCGGTGCGCCGGTTCAGCTGGGCCTGCGCGGTCGGCAGCAGCCGGTGGGCCAGCACGGCCACCGCGAGCGACTGCACATCGTCGGGCAGGGCGAAGTCCCGCCCGGTCAGCGCTGCGGCCGCCTTCGCCGCCCGCAGCAGATGCAGCGTCGCCCGAGGGGACGCGCCCAGCCGCAGATCGGGGTGGTTCCGCGTGGCGGAGACCAGGTCGACCGTATACCGCCGGACCGCCTCGGCCACATGGACCTCGCGGACCGCCTCGATGAGCTTGACGATCTCATGGGCGTGGGCCACCGGCTGCAGATCGTCCAGCGGGGAGACACCGCCATGGACGTCCAGCATCTGGAGCTCGGCCTGCGGGCTCGGATAGCCGATCGACACGCGCGCCATGAAGCGGTCGCGCTGCGCCTCGGGCAGCGGGTACGTGCCCTCCATCTCGATCGGGTTCTGCGTGGCCACGACCATGAAGGGGGTCGGCAGCTCGTAGGTCTGCCCGTCGATGGTGACCTGCCGCTCCTCCATCGACTCCAGCAGCGCCGACTGGGTCTTGGGCGAGGCCCGGTTGATCTCGTCGCCGATGACGATCTGGGAAAAGATCGCACCCGGCTTGAACTCGAAATCCTTCTGCTGCTGGTCGTACACGCTCACGCCGGTGATATCCGACGGCAGCAGGTCCGGCGTGAACTGGATACGGCGCACCGAGCAGTCGATGGACTTCGCGAGCGCCTTGGCAAGCATGGTCTTTCCCACGCCCGGGACATCCTCCAGCAGTAGATGTCCCTCAGCGAGCAGTACGGTCAGCGAAAGCCGCACGACCTCGGGCTTGCCCTCGATCACACCCTCCACCGACCTGCGGATCCGCTCCGCTGTGGTGGTCAGATCGCTGAGGCTCGCTCGCTCGTCATAGGTCGTCACCCGGCCCTCCTCGGCCCGATCTCGGGCCGATGCCCTCGGAACGGACCGGCCCACCGCAACACGCTGACATCAGCCCCCCGCAGACCGCGGGGGGCGATGTCACATACGCATTCTTGCGGTCCCGGCCTCATCTCGTCACTCGGCTGTGGATAACCCGGAGTGATTTGTCGGGACTGGAGGGTTTTGGGGAGTTAAAATGGGCTCACCCGCGTGGCGTCACCTCGCGCAGCAGACCCGTCGTCACGTCGAAGACGAAGCCGCGCACATCATCCTTGTGGAGCAGGAACGGGGAAGTCCGCACCCGCTGCATCGACTGGCGTACGTCGGTGTCGAGGTCCTTGAACGCCTCGACCGCCCACGACGGCCGCTGGCCGACCTCGGCCTCCAGGTCGTGCCGGAAGTCCTCGGTCAGATTCAGCAGGCCGCAGCCCGTGTGGTGGATGAGCACGATGCTGCGGGTGCCCAGCGCGCGCTGGCTGATGGTCAGGGAACGGATGACGTCGTCGGTGACCACACCGCCCGCGTTGCGGATGGTGTGGCAGTCGCCCAGGTCCAGGCCGAGCGCCTCGTGCAGGTCGAGACGCGCGTCCATGCAGGCGACCACGGCGACGCGCAGCACGGGGCGCGCGTCCATACCGGGGTCCTGGAACTCGGCGGCGTAATGGTGGTTGGCCTCTACGAGGCGATCGGTGACCGTACCTCCCGTGCGGGCGGCGCTGTCGGTGCTGGCCGCACTGTCGGAGGGGCGGGGCAGCGGCTGCGGCGCGGATATCGACATGACTGGGACACTACCTTCCACCAGGGGATTTTGTCTTTTCTTTAGATAGGGCAAACGGGTGTATCGACAGGCGTGCGGCCTTCCGTGTGAGAGACCCCACACGGGTGGCGCCCGTGCCTCGAGCGCGCACGCGCGCTCGCTCGACGTGTTTTGACACCCGCGACGGGCACGCTGGCCGGTTGGTTGACCGAAGGGACGAGTGGACTAAAGTGGCGCGAAGTGGGAGGCCCGACGCTCCCCAAGGATCCCGGAATTTCGCGTGAGCGCGGTGCGTACGTACCACTCGGCCTCCTCCCGCTCCGGCCGCCTGACGTCACTTCCCCGGCGCCAGTAGGTCACTTCCCCTTCCGAGCGGGTGGGGACCCAGCGGTGCGTGCCTTCCTCGCCCGACCCTCAGAAGGGCGCACGAGCAGCGCATGAGCAGCAACGCTCTCCACGTCCCCGTCATGCTCCAGCGCTGCCTGGACATGCTCGCCCCCGCCCTGGAGCGGCCCGGAGCGGTCGTGGTGGACTGCACCCTGGGCCTCGGCGGCCACAGCGAGGCGCTGCTGCGCACCTTCCCCGAGGCCAGGCTGGTCGCCCTGGACCGTGACCCGGCGGCGCTCGAACTCTCCGGCGCGCGGCTGGCCCCTTACGGCGACCGGGCGACCCTCGTACACGCCGTCTACGACGAGCTCCCCGAGGTCCTGGCCCGGCTCGGCACCCCGCGCGTCCAGGGGGTCCTCTTCGACCTCGGCGTGTCGTCCATGCAACTGGACGAGGCCGAGCGGGGTTTCGCGTACGCGCAGGACGCGCCGCTGGACATGCGGATGGACCAGACGACCGGGATCAGCGCGGCCGAGGTGCTCAACACCTACCCGCCGGGCGAACTGGTGCGGATCCTGCGGACGTACGGCGAGGAGAAGTTCGCCAGGAAGATCGTGGACGCGGTGGTGCGCGAGCGCGCGAAGGAGCCCTTCCGCAACAGCGCCCGACTGGTCGACCTGATCCGTGAAGCCCTGCCGCAGGCCGCCAAGCGCACCGGCGGCAACCCCGCCAAGCGCACCTTCCAGGCGCTGCGGATCGAGGTCAACGGCGAGCTCACGGTCCTGGAACGGGCGATCCCGGCCGCGGTCGCGACCCTCGCGGTCGGCGGCCGGATCGCCGTCCTCTCCTACCACTCGCTCGAGGACCGCCTGGTCAAGCACGTGCTCGGAGCCGGCGCGGAGACCACCGCACCCCCCGGCCTGCCGGTCGTCCCCGAGCGCTACCAGCCCCGCCTCAAGCTGCTCACCCGCGGCGCGGAGCTCCCCACGGAAGAAGAAATCGCCGAGAACCGCCGTGCCGCCCCCGCCCGCCTGAGGGGCGCGGAGCGCATCCGCGAGGAGGTCGCACCGTGAGCGACGCGCACGCCGTCGCCGGGGCGGTACCTGTGGCCTCGCGGCGCGGGCGGAGAAACGAACGCGTCGTGGACGGGGACAGGGGGACACGGTGATGGCTGGGGGGCCGCGGGTGGCGCGGCGGACGCCGTTTGTGTTGCTGGTCGTGGTGTTGCTGGGGTCCGGGCTGATCGCATTGCTGCTGCTCAACTCCTCCCTCAACCAAGGGTCCTTCGAGCTCAGCAGGCTGGAGAAGCAGACCGACGAGCTCTCCGACGAGCGGCAGGCGCTGCAGCAGGAAGTGGACCGGCTCTCCGCGCCGGACGCGCTTGAGCGGCGGGCCCGGGAGCTCGGGATGGTGCCGGGCGGCAGTCCGGCGTTTCTGAACCCGGACGGCAGCGTCAGCGGCGCGCCCGCCCCCGCCGCCTCCGGCGGTCCCACGGTGTACCGCGCCCCCGGGGCGCCCCTGCCGTCGCTGCCCGCCGCGTCGCCCTCGGCTCAGGCCTCCGCCCCCGGGCCCACGGCGGCATCGCCTGGCGCGGTGTCCGACGACGCCGAGGCATCCCCGGCGCCCTCGGCGTCGCCGGCCGCCGACGGCACCCCGACGACCACCGCGCCCGGCGCCGCCCCGTCCGCGAACTCCACCCCCGCCCCTCGGTAGGTGACACGGTGACGCGACCCTCTGCCCGCGCCAGGACCGCCTGCGCAAAGGCCGCTCCCGGGGCGGCGGCGTGACGGCCCCGCGCGACCCCCGCCGCCTGCCAGGACCCGCCGGACCGCCGCGCGGCGACGGCCGCCCGCGCCAGGGCGCGCCGCGCCGAT
>NZ_JBSFMM010000438.1:0-3974 GCF_053599555.1 Streptomyces sp. NPDC000941 | reverse complement strand
AGCACGTACATCCGCATGCCCGACAGGTTGACTGTCTCCATGAAGTCGCAGGCCAGCAGGGCGTCAGCCTGGCTGCGAAGGAAGTTGGCCCAGGTGCTGGAGTTCCGCTCGGGTGCTGGGTCGATACCCGCCTCCTTCAGGATTTCCCGGACGCTGGACGCGCCCACCTTCACCCCCAGTACGAGGAGCTCGCCGTGCAGGCGTCGGTACCCCCAGCTCGGGTTCTCCTTCGCCAGGCGCAGGACCAGGACGCGGATCGAGCGCACTGTAGGGGGTCGTCCCGGGCGTTTGGGCCGGCAGGAGGCGGCATGGCGGCGCGCGACGAGGTTGCGGTGCCAACGCAGTAGCGTGTCGGGGCGTACGAGCAGCCGTGCCTTCGCAGGACGTGCCGTGGCAGCCGGTGTAGGAGCGCTGCCAGGAATGCCCGGTCGCTCGGGGCGAACCGGATCTTGTCCTTGCCGAGTTGGCGTTCCAGCACGGTGATCTGGTGGCGCAGGGCGAGGATCTCGGCGTCCTTGTCCCGGTCGGTCATCGGCAGCAGGCGAAGCATCGCAAACGCGTTCGACACACCCAGGTAAGCCAGTCGCAGCAGCACGATCGATCATCATGACGCGCGGATCACGCACTACGCGAGAGCGCCGACTCGAGTGACCGCGACCGACGACCATGAGGCCTGGTGCGGGCCCCCGACCAGGACGGATGACATTCTCGGCAAGCGCAATGTCACATCCGACCTCAGGCACATCATCAGCGAGCGTATTTGCAAGGGGACTTGACAGCGGAGGGCCGTTCACCTCACCCACCAAGCCGCCCACGACGCCGTGAACGCCATCGACACCACCCTCAAGTCGGGCCATCTCCTGGATCCGCCTGTGCCCCCACCCGGGATTCCCCTGGGCCGGCCGCAGAACGAGCTTCTTGATCAGGGCCGGGGTTGGTGAGCGTCCGGTGCCCCGGCGCGCGATATAGTCCCACGTCGCGGCGATGAACCTGCGGTGCCAGGCAAGCAGGGCGCCATGGGTGACAGGGGATCTTGAGCCAGTGACGTCGGCGTATCAGCCCGGACAGGGCTGCGAACCAGAACCGGTCGTCGGGCTCATAGGGAACGGGTTCGGCCAACTGGCGGCGCAGGACCGCGTTCTCGTGGCGCAGCACCAGCAGTTCCGCGTCCTTCGCCGTCCCGCGACGGAGGCCTTGTACTGCAAGGACACGATCACGGAGAGCACGATCCCAGCGGACTGACCGCACCCCCTCGCCTGCGGCGATGACTTTTCGAGCGGGACAGGCGCCCGTCACCCCTTCGACCTCGCGCGACCCTGGCCCTCGCCCCGCGCCTGGGCTACGAGGAGGGAAGCTCAGTCACGCGATTCGGCATCATTTCGGCTGATCTACTGCAAACTTGAGGGGTGACTATTCAGCCGCGTCAAACGTGGTTAGTCTGTCTCCGCATCGGAGGGTGTTCTCAGCACTTCCGCGCTTTGCGACTGGGATGACGTGCGGATTTTCCCGCGCGGACGGACGCCTGGCCGGCCGGTCTTTGCTGTCGTCCTAAGGACATGTTTCATGGAATCGCAAGTGCCTCCTCGTTCGAACACCGCTGCCGCCCCCACTGACCTGTACTCCCTGACGGGTGTGGAACCCCTGATGACCAGGGACTTCGAGACGCGGCCAGCCCTGGTCTACGAGCGGTTGCGCAGCCGGTACGGCCAGGTGGCGCCGGTCGATGTGTTCGGCGCCCGCGCATGGCTCGTTCTCGGCTTCCGTGAGGTCCGGGAGGTGATGCGTGACGACACCCTGTGGAAGAAGGACATGGGCAACTGGCGCGCACTGCGAGAGGGCCGGGTGCCGTCCGACTGGCCATTGATGGCGTCGCAGGATTTCGGCCACATGCTGTTGCGCGACGATGAGCGGCACAAGAGGACGCGTCAGGCCGTGGACTCTGCGCTGATGCCGTTTCAGGACCCGGGAAAGCCGCAGGCCTGGGAGCTGGATAAGGCCGTGTCCCAGTACATGGACGAGCTGATCACGTTCTTCGCGGAGGGCGGCACCAGCGGATGGGTGGACCTGTGCGCCCAGGTCGCGCGGCCACTCCCGCTGATGGTCCTCAACCGGCTGTTCGGCTTCCCCGTCGAGCAGGGCGACGACATCTTCATGGACTCCTGGCGGATGGTGGACGCCGGTCCTGACGCGGCTGCCGCCGCCGAGCGGCTGGTGAAGGCGACCACCGAGCTGGCTGCGTACAAGAAGTCCCACCCCGGTGACGACCTGACCACGCGGCTGCTGGCAGCCGACCCGCTCCTGTCGGTGGAACAGGTCGGTATCGAGCTGTACGCGATTCTTGTGATCATGTCCGAGCTCGTGGGCCACTCGATCACCAACAGTGTGCTGGAGGTGCTCACCGGAAATCCCTCGGTGCGGGTCAGCCTCACGACCGGCCATGGTGACGAGCTGGTCAACCGGGTGCATCTGGCCACCCCGCCGTGGACCAACTGCACCTTCCGTTTCCCCGTCGCCGACACGGTACTGGGGGACTTCCGGCTGGCGGCCGGCGACGCGGTCATGGCGTCGATCGCAGCGGCGCACGGTGACCCGCTGTTCCTGAGCGCGATCGATCAGGAGGCGTCGAAGAGCTCGCGTGCCCACCTGGCGTGGGGCACGGGAGTACATCAGTGCCCAGGGCGCGGGCTGGCCGACATGATGGTGACCACGGCAGTCAGCCGACTGTTCGAGCGATGTGACTTCGAGCTGGGCTTGTCGGTCGACCAGTTGCCCTGGCGCTCCTCCACCTATGTGCGTGGCCTACGCTCGTTCCCGGTCCGGTTCCAGATGCGGGAGGCCATGGGCGCCACCGCCCGGAGCGCCCCGAGCGCCGGTGCGGCAACCGATTCCACCGCACCGGAACCGGTGGCGGCTGCCACTCCGGCGGAGCAGGACCGGCCCCGGTCCGGACTGTGGCGCTTCCTCGCCAGCCTGCGACGTGGCGGCCAGTCCTGACAATGACCCGCGGCGAGGCCATGGCTGGGTGGTCACCCGGCGGCCTGGACGGCGCGGGTACCCCGTGAGGGAGTCGGCGCTCCCTCACGGGTGACGGGCCGTGAAGGGTGTCAATATTCCAATCAGGCTGCTGAGCTGGGCGTTTCCTGTGGATGCTGAGGCAGCCGGGGTGGCATCGCACAGGCCGTCCGGGCAGGACAGAGCCCAGGCCACGCTCGTACCGGAGGCAAGCCAGCGGAGCGGTGGCTCGCGGACGGCTACCAGGTACTTTCCGATGACCTCGGCACTGTCCTGGACATCGAGACCGGCCTTCGTGAGGCGCTGCTCCACTCCCACCACGACGCCGCCGTCGCCGCCCTCGATGATGTCCTGGATGTGCGGGCCGGCCTGCATGAGGCTTTGAGGACACAGTCCGGCGTCGACACATGAGAGCTCACCAGCAGCCGACAGCCCTGCATGACCTCGACGCAGGCAGACTCCTGCGCGAGCGTCCTCGGCTGCGTTATCAACGAGCACGGGTATGGTGCCTGATCAGCAGCGATGACTTTTCGAGCCCGACAGGGTAGCGGTGCGCAATCTTGGTCTGGTTGGCGACATCGAACGTTACCCAAGGTGAGGAATGCTGCCCACCAAACAAGCGGTGCGATGGGCTCGCGTCCGTCGCTTCAGCGGCGACCCGAACGTGCTGCGCAGGTACGAGACTGGCGAGATCCACGAGCACCTCGTCGAAATCCGCCGGCTCGCTACCGACACCGTCCCCCGCACGCCGCCCTGCCCCCGAGCGGCAAATGGATCACCGACGAAGCCACACAGCTCGCAGCGGTCGAGCCGACTCTGCCCTTGCCAGAAACCTCATCCACCCTGGTAGGGGCCGGTGCATCGGGTTTCCCGAAATCTGGCCGCGGTTGTCTGAGCCGGCGCTCTCGCGCAGCTGCCGTCAGCACGTCATGATGATCGATCGTGCTGCTGCGACTGGCTTA
>NZ_JBSFMM010000437.1:0-3997 GCF_053599555.1 Streptomyces sp. NPDC000941 | reverse complement strand
GGCGGCCACCACCGCGAGCCGGCCGCCGCCCTGTTCGGCCAGGTCCGCCAGATCGGCCTCGACGGCCCGTGCCACCTCGCGCGCCAGCCGGCCCCTTGGGGCCCGTACGGCCACCGGCGGCCGTCCTTCCCGGCGTACCGACTCGGGGGCCGACAGCTCGGGCGCCACCTCGGCCAGTACCTCCGCGGCCAGGTCCATCACCTCGGCCGGGGTGCGGTAGTTGACCGTCAGCCGCTCCTCGCGCCACCCGCCCCGGGTGTACGGGTCGAGCATCTGCCCCCAGGAGGCCGCCCCGGCCGGGCTGCCGGTCTGGGCCACATCGCCGACCACCGTCATCGACCGCGTGGGCACCCGCCGCATCACCATCCGCCAGGCCATCGCGGACAACTCCTGCGCCTCGTCCACGATCACATGGCCGTAGGCCCAGGAGCGGTCGGCGGCGGCGCGCTGGGCGGTGCTGCGCACCGGCCCGGTGTCCAGGTGGCGGGCGGCGAGGGCGGCCGCGTCCACCGGGGCGGGCCCGTCGTCCTCGCCCTCGTCCAGGCCGACGATCTGCAGCACCCCCCGCGCGTACCGCTCCTCCTCCCGCCGCTCCTCCGCCGCCGCCCGGGCCCTGGCCCGCTCGGCCGAGTCGTCGGTGCCCAGCAGCTCCGCGGCCTCGTCCAGCAGTGGGACATCGCCCACCGTCCACGGCGCGTCCGGCGCGCGCAGCAGCGCGGCCCGCTCGTCGTCGGTCAGCGGCGGCGCGGCCGAGCGCAGCCGGTCGGGGTCCGAAAGCAGCTCCGCGACCAGCCGCCGCGGGGTGAGCGGCGGCCACAGCGCGTCGAGCGCCGCGCGGACCGGCGGCTGCGCCCACAGCTCCGCCGGGCCGTGGCGCAACTCCTCCTCGTCCAGCGGCCGTCCGTGCTGCCGCGCCCGCTCCCGTACGAGGGCGTCGAGCAGATCGAGTACGAAGCGCTTACGGGCCACGTTGTGCGGCGCGTGCAGCGCCTGTGCGCGCTCGCGGGCGCGGGCGCACGCCCGCCGGGACAGCCGCAGCGGCAGCGCCTCGTCTTCCAACGGGATGTCGACGTGGCCCGCGGGCGGCAGCTGCCGGTCCCGTACGGCGGCGGCGATCACCTCCACCATCCGCGGATCGCCCTTGACGACCGCGGCCCGCGCCCCGTCCTCGGCGGTCGCCGACACCCCGGGGAACAGCCCGCCCAGCGGGGTGAGCACCACGTCGGTCTCGCCAAGGGAGGGCAGCACCTGGCCGATGAAGTGCAGAAAGGCCGCGCCGGGGCCGATGACCAGCACGCCGCGGCGGGCCAGGGTGTCGCGGTAGGTGTAGAGCAGATACGCGGCCCGGTGCAGCGCGGCCACAGTCTTTCCGGTGCCCGGTCCGCCCTGGACGACGAGTACCCCCTGGAGTCCGGACCGGATCACCCGGTCCTGCTCGGTCTGGATGGTGGCCACCACGTCCGTCATCCGGCCGGTACGGCCCCGGCGCAGCGCGGCCAGCAGTGCGGCCTCGCCGACCAGGCCGCGCCGCTCGGACTCGGCCATGCCGTCGAGGTCGAACACCTCGTCGTCGATGCCGGTCACCCTCCGGCCCCGGGTGTGCAGATGGCGGCGGCGCACCAGGGTGCCGGGGGCGGTGGGGGAGGCGGCGTAGAAGGGGCGGGCGGCCGGCGCCCGCCAGTCGATCAGCAGCGGTTCGTGCGCGTCGTCGCGCAGTCCGATCCGGCCGATGTAGTGGCCGGCGCCGCCCGCGTGGTCCGCGTGGTCGATCCGGCCGAAGCACAGGCCGCCCTCGACCCCGTTGAACCGGGCGACGCTCCCGGCGTGTTCATCGGCGCGCACCTCGCGCTCGACGAGCGCCTGGCGCGTCCCGCCGTGCGCGCCGTCGCGCAGCACCGTGCTCAGGGCTTGCTCTTCCCGCTCGCGCAGTGTGTCGAGCCGTTCGTACAGGGTGGTCACATGGTTCTGTTCGGTGCGCAGGGCCTCGGCGAGGGCGGAGGAGGGCTCAGAGGAGGCTACGCGGGCTGTGGGGGCGGCTTGACGGGCTTTCATAGTGCTGATACACTCCCGTTTTAGCAGCTTCTGTGTTTTGAAGTTCGCTGGTCAAATCAAGAAGCCTATCAGCTTCCGCGCCCGGACACCCCTCAGGTGAGCACGGCGCAGCCCCTTTCCCTGAGCGCCCGCAGCGGCCGCAGCTCGTCTCCTCGCTCCTCGAATCCGTTCCAGCGCAGATCGAGCTTTTCCAGGGACGGCGGCTCCGCGATCCAGCCCGGAATCTCGCGCAGCCGGTTGCTCCGCAGGTCGAGATGGCGCAGCAGCGGCAGTCCGCGCAGCGGCTCGGGCACCGACTCCAGGGCGTTGTCCCGCAGTTCGAGGTGGCGCAGCTGGGTGAGCGCGGAGAAGGCGGCGGGCAGGGACGCGATGCGATTGCCGCGCAGCCACAGCTCCCGCAGCCGGCCGAGCCGCCCGATCGGCTCGGGCAGCCCGGCCAGCTCGTTATGTTGCGCGCGCAGCTCGACCAGCCCCGCCATGTCGCCGATCTCCGGAGGCAGTTCACCGATCCGGTTCTCGCCGACGTTGAGATACGCCAGCTCGTCCAGTTGGCCGAGCTCGGGCGGCAGCCGGGTCATACGGTTGTCGTGCAGATACAGATACCGGGTCAGGCCCCGCAGTTCGCCGAGCTCGCCGGGTGCTTCGGCGAGTTGGTTGTGGCCCAGGTCGAGCGTGTGCAGCCGCTGGAGGCGGCCGATGGCAGGGGAGAGGCGGGTGAGCCCGTTGTCCGCGAGGATCAGCACCCGCAGCCCCGTGCGCTCCCATACGTCCTCGGGTACCTCGCCGAGGCCCGCCTTCCAGAGGTTGAGTACATTCGTCACGAGGGCGGACTCTATGGGCCGCGCCGGTATGGCCTAAGGCCAGGGGCGGAATTCGGGGAGCGGGGCCGGGCCGCTGTCCAGCGGGCCGGCGGGGGTGCGTCCGGCCAGCCACGCCGTGAGATCGGTCAGTCGCCCCCGTACGGCCAGCGGAACGCCTGCGCCGTACGTACGCCGCTCCGGTCCGTCGGTGGCCTCCAGGGTCAGCCGGATGTCCAGCGGTGCGCGCGGGGCGAGGAAGTCCAGCGTGTGCGCGCAGAAGTCGCGCGACCAGTCGTCGGGGCCGGAGCCGAGCAGAGCGTCCGCCGTGTGGATCTCCAACTCCCGCCACCAGCACAGCAGAACGCCCCGTACGTCCGAGTCGCGGTAGCGCACGGGCCGCTCCCAGTCCCGCGGGCCCACCGCGGTGAAGGCGCCCTCCGCCTCCGCCAGGGACTCGGCCACGGTGTGCCGCAGCTCGTCCGCCGAGCGCTTGGCGCCCGCCTCGATCGCGGCGTCCCGGGCCGGGCGGCCCCCGTCGTACACCTCGATCAGCTCACCCTGCATCGCGAACCTGGCCTGCCGGGCCAGCGCCGATGCGACGCCCCCGAGATGCGCCAGCACATGCGCGCGGCTCCAGCCGGGCAGCGCGCTCGGCTCGCGGACGGCGGCCTCGGTCAGGCCGTCCAGCAGGGTGCGCAGCCGCTGATGCCCGTCCAGTACGGCGGCGACCACCCGCGCCGCGCCGTCAGCACCCGTATCGGCGCCCGTATCGGCGCCTGTGTCTGTGTCCGCGCTCGTCCGGTCGTTCTTCTCGTTCATACGTCCCCCGGGGGGCTAATGGCTGAACCGGGAGGCTACCATTAAGCGCCATGACCGCCGATCGACTCGCCCTCGCACTCGCCGTCACCATCCGCCACGACGGGAACGGCGGGGTGGCCGACGATCTGGCCGCACCCGAAGGGCTGACCGCCTGGGTGCGCGAGCTGGCCGAGCCGCTGCGGGACGCGCTGGACGCCGAGGACTTCACCGCGGACGCGGCCGCGCTCGACGCCGTACGCGAGCTGCGCGCCGCCGTCCGCGCGCTGTTCGCCCGCGCGGTGCGGCCCGGCCCGCCGAGCTCCGCCGACGCCCACCGGCTGCTGCCC
>NZ_JBSFMM010000436.1:0-4007 GCF_053599555.1 Streptomyces sp. NPDC000941 | reverse complement strand
GCGCACGGTCACCCCGCGCAGCGTCGGCCGGGCGCCGGGCAGCACCTCCAGGGCGGGCCGGCCGGGCGCGGGCGCGACGAGCGTCACGGCGGCGCCCGGCGGCGGGCCGTCGGGCGCGGGCGTGACGCCGCCGTCCGGGTCCGCCGCGACCAGCGTCACCTGGCCGGCGATGCGCAGGGTCTCCTCGTAACGGCCGGGGGCGATACGGATCTCGTCGCCGTCCGCCGCGTCCCGCAGCGCCGCGGCGATGGTCCCGTAGGGCTGGTGCCCATGCGCCGAGACCAGACGTACCGGGGCGTCGAGGCCGATGGGCGTCATGCGCTACCTCCGAACGAGCCGGGCGACCGGGGGTTTCCGGGGCCTGGGTGCTGAAGCCGGTCCAGGTTGTTCTTGGCCTCCTGGAGCCTGGCCAATGCCTCTTGCTCCGCGGCCAGGGCGCGTTCGAGCTCGCTCGGCCCGGAACTTCCCCCGGCCGCCCGGCCGGGGCGCGCCTCGACGGTCTGGCGCCACTCGGTCGCCCGGCGCAGAGCCGTCTGGGCGGCCCCGACGGCCTGGTGGGCGGCGGTCAGCGCGGCCGGGTCCACGGGCGGCGGGAGCTGCGGAAGTTGCGGGAGTTGCGGGAGTTGCGGAACGGGCGGGGCGGGCTGCGCGGGGGCGGTGGCGCGCGCCTTGCCCTTGCCTTTCCCCTTGCCCGTGGGCGCGGGGCCGGTGGAGCCGTCCTGGGTGGCGCGGGGGCGCTTGGAAGGCCCAGGTGCGTCGACGGAGCCCGAGGTGTCCGCGCCGCGCGGGCGTTTGCCCTTCGGTGTGGGTGCGTTCCCGCCGTCCTGTCCGCCCCCGGCACCGCGCCGGCCGCCCCCGCGCTTCGGGGGTGGCTGGTCGGGGACGTGCGCCGCCCAGCCGCTGCCGTCGGGGCCGGAGTTCCAGGTGAGCTCGAGGGTCGGTCGGCGGTTTCTGGCCGCGACCCCGATGGCCTCGACCGTGAAGGTGGTCCCGTCCCCGGCGGTGACCCGGATGTCCCGGCCGAGCGCCGCCGCGTACTGGGTCAGCAGGACGCCCCGGGCCGGGTCGTGGGCGAGGGCGCCTCCTGCGGCGCGGAACGTCGCGAAGTCGGCCGTCGGCGGGTGCAGCCTGCCGTCCACCAGCCGTGGGAAGAACCTCTCGACGTCGATGCCGGCGGCGTTGATCTGGTCCAGCATCCGGCCGAGGGAGTTGGCGCCGCCCTGCCGCAGGTCCTGGAAGGCGCGCCCGACCAGGTTGCGCATCATCTGCAGCGGTTGCAACGAGAGATCCCCGGTGGCCCGGGCCGCCTGCTGAAGGGCGTGGAAGAAGGTGCCGGGGGCCGTGGGGAGCGGCCCGCCCGTCAGGTGTTCACGGTTGAAGTAGGCCAGATGACGGGCGAGATAACCCTCGTCGTGGCTGAGCGCGAGGGACTGCGCGGCAAGCCGCATCTGCTCGGGGTCGATGCCCGCGAACAGCCGCCCGTCGCCGGGCACCCGGGCGGACACCGCGAGACCCACCCGGTTCTTGCCCACGATCCCCAGGCTGTCGTCCAGCGCCGCCGACAGGTCGGCGGCGAGCCGGGAGCTGGGCAGTTCGCCGGGCGGGTGGTGGAGCGGCCACAGGGGGTCGTTCCAATTGCCTTGCCTGATGGTCTGTTTGAAGGAGTCGCGAACCGGCTTCAGCTCGATGCCCTCGCGGGCGGCCTGGCTGTTCTGGCCCGCGCCGAGCTCGTCGCGGCTGAACAGCCGGTCGAGGGGGTTCTTGAGACCGGCGTGGTCCTGCGGCAGCTTGCCCTCGTCGTACCAGGTCTTCATCAGCCGGGACAGGTCGGTCTCGGTGGACGCCTCCCGGAACCTGGTCAGATACGGCACGCCCCGGTGCGGCAGAGTGTTGTTCATGGCATGCATCTCGCGCAGGGTGCGCAGCTCATCGAGCGCCCGCTGTCCGATGTTCCCCGAGGGGATGCGCAGCGACTGGTCGAGCTCCCAGGCGTTCAGCCGGTTGAGCCGTTCGCTCAGCTCGCCGAACTCGGCACCGCCGAGACCGAACCGCACCCGGATCAGATCGTCGGTGAGCAGGGTCGCGGCGGCGTCCACGAAGAGGTTGGGTTCGGGGCCGTACGCCAGCTGCGGGTGGAGGCCGCGGAGCCGGTCGCGGATCCGCATGTCCTGCTCGATCCGGCGGATGAACTCCAGCCGCATCTCCTCCAGCGGGGGCCTGGGGTTCTTCCGCTCCTTCAGCGTCAGGTTCTCGAGCCTGGCCTGGGTGTCGTCGATCAGCCGGTCGGCGCTCCCGACGGGCGGGAGCTCGGGCGCCCGGTAGCCGCCCGCCATCATCAGCGGCCGCAGCGGGTTGGCCACCTCGTATCCGTCCTCCACGACCTTCAGCGCGCCCTCCCAGTACTGGAAGACGTGTTGGCCGCCGGGGACCAGGTGGGGGTAGTTGTCGAAGTCCATGATCGCGTGGTAGGGGTGCAGATTGTCGGCCATCATCGAGCGGACCATGTGGCGGGTGGCCTGGCTGTCGAGCGTGAGGTTGCGCGCCGTGCCGTAGATGAAGTGGCCGGCCGGGTACGGGCCGAGCGGCGTGGCCACCAGGGCCAGCGGATGTCCGAAGGTGGTCTGGCCGAGGGCGTTCGCGATGGCCTGGCGAATCAAGGGCAGTTGGGCGTGGGAGCCGTTGACCCCGATCACCACGCCGATCCGGCCGTCGAAGCCGTTGAGTTGGCGGGTGAGGCCGTTCAGGAAGCCCTGAAGGCCATCGCCGAGCTGGTCGAACCGGACGATCGCGGTGACCACGAAGCCGAGCTCGCGCGGCTGGGTCTCGATGGCGCGGACCCAGGTCATGTAGTCCGCGCCCGTCATGCCCGCGTGGCCGCCGTTCGTCAGCTGCGTGAAGGCGTCGTTCACCATGGTGTGCGCCGGGGTGGCGCCGCCCGGCACGGTCCCGGGCGGCGGCCAGACGTGGGAGCCGCCGGTCGGGGCGGTGACGACCTGGCCGGCCGGGGGCGGGTCCACGTCCATCGCGCCCGGCTCGGGGGTCTGGTCGGGCGCGGTGGCGCGTGGGGTGCCCGGGTCCGTGGTGTCGGAGATGTCGTCCATGACATCGTCCATGGCGTCGTCAGCAGTCTGAGTTTCCGGGGACGGCGGCGGCGTGTCGCCCATGGAGGTGTCGGACGGGGAGAGCGAGTGCCGGGAGCCGCCCGGCAGCCCGCCCCGCTCGTGGAACATCTGGACGGTGATGGCCTGCATTTGCCGGCGCGTGCCGCGCGGGTCGATGCCAAGACCGTCCAGCCGGGACTCGGCCGCGTCGACGCGCGCGCGGACCGCGCCGAGCTTGTCCAGCGCGCTGAGCTGTGCGGCGGACGGCCCCCGGGAGCCGCCCTGCCCCGGCGGGGGCGTGGTCAGTTCCACCTGCCGCTCGGCCTTGCCGAGATCGGACAGGGCACGCTCGTACGACGCCCACGCGTTGAGCCGCGTGGCGGCCTCGGAGCCGCTGGTGCCGCCCATGATGAGCTGGTGGGTCTCCCGGATCCGCTGGTTGATGGCGGCCATGGGGGACAGCCCGCCGAACCGGCCCTTGCCCGGGGGCGGCGAGGCGTACGGCGGCGGCATATCGGCCGTCGCCTCCCGGTACGGCGGGGGCGGCTGTACGGCCGTCTCGCCCGTCTCGGCGAGCTTGGTGTGCGGTGCGGCGGTCTCGGGCGGGCGGCCGGGGTGCGCGACGAGGTCAAGCGCGTCGCCCGCCCCCTTGGCGCCCCCGCTCCCGGCAGCGTCGAGCGGACCGCGCGCGGACACTCCGCCGGCCGACGGCACCGACCGCGCACCGAGCCCACCCGCCGAAGCCGCGGACGCCGAATAGGGCGGCGGCGCGGCGCGATCGCCCCGCAGCAGATCCATGGCCAGGTCATGTGCCGCGGCGGCGGACAGCGGTTCCGGAGCACGGACGACCCCGCCCGGCGGCGGCACGGCCGCGGCCGAAGTGCCGGGCGGCGCGTCGTGGGCCGG
>NZ_JBSFMM010000435.1:0-4047 GCF_053599555.1 Streptomyces sp. NPDC000941 | reverse complement strand
GACCTCAGAAGTCAATGCTTCCGGCGGCCTGAGTGCTCACCTGCTGGCGGCTACGGAACCAAGCATTCCCCGGCTCCGTAGCTCCCATTAGGCGGCCCAGCAGCAGGCCGGCCTCGGGGCCGAAGGTGGCGTCCCCGGTGTCCCGCGCCCGCTCCAGGTATCGCACGGCCTGGTCAGTGTCGCCGTCCTGGCTCGCCATCTCGCCGAGCCGGTAGGCGGCCTCGGCGACCAGATCCGGGTTGCTCCTGGTGGAGTCGAGGGTGCGCTGGTAGAACTCACGTGACTGGTCCCGGTCGCCGACCCAGTAGTACAGCTCGCCGAGGTGGGCCAGAGCGAGCTCCCGCTGGAACAGGTCACCGGAGTCGATCACCCACTGGTACCAGCGCTGCGCCTCGGCCACGTCCCGGCGGTCCTTGGCGTCGCCGCCCAGCATCATCGCCCCCATCGCGGCCGTACCCCGATCGGTGTTGTCGACCATGTCCAGGTAGCGACGCCGGGCTTCCTCGGTGTCGCCGGACAGCGTCGCCAGTTGGGCCAACCGCAGACGGCACACGCCTACGACCGTTTCGCCGCCCTCCCCCAGCCTGGCCCCTACGTCTGCACCGCGCTGTTGGGCCTCCTTCGCCAACGCGAGATTCCCCTGGTCCTGGTACAGACAGCCAAGTTCGTACCAGGCCATGCCGCGGGAGAAGGAGTCCTGGGACGCACCAGGGGCGGACTGACCAGCAAGGTTCACCTGGCCGCCGACCGTAAGTGCCGCCCGCTGGCGTTCACGCTGACCGCGGGCCAGGCCGCAGACAGCCCGCAGTTCATCCCCGTGCTGGGGAAGATACGGGTCCGCGGCCCCGTCGGCCGCCCCCGCACCCGGCCGGACGCGGTCGCCGGGGACAAGGCCTACTCGTCCCGCGGCAACCGGGCGCACCTGCGCAGACGCGGCATCAAGACAGTGATCCCGGAGAAGAGGGACCAGGCCGCCAACCGGAGGAAGAAGGGCCCCAGGGACGGTCGGCCTGTCAGCCACGACGCCCACCTTTACAAAGACAGGAACACCGTCGAGCGCCTGGTCAACAAGCTCAAGGCATGGCGAGGTGTCGCCACCCGATACGACAAGACCCCAGACAGCTACCTCGCCGGCTTACACCTGCGCGCCTCGATGATCTGGATCAAAGATCTCACCCGGACCACCCATTGATCACGACTCGATACGCGCCCTAGTGGGCCCCGCTCGGGGACGATGCCTGCGGCGTGCCCGGAAGTCGAATCGTGACGAGGAGACCGCCGGTGGGGCGGGGGGTGAGGTCAAGGGTGCCGTCGTGTGCTCGGACGATGCTGTGCACGATGGCCAGCCCGAGGCCGACGCCGGCATGCTCGTCGGTGCGTATGCGTTCTGTTCCGCGTTGGAAGGGTGCGGTGAGGGTCGGAACTAGTTCGGATGGGAGCGGGTGGCCCGTGTTCTCGACCCGCAGCACGCTCGCGTCGTGCTGCGGTTCGGTGTGGACCGTTACGGTGCCGCTCGCGGGGAGGTTGTGGACGATGGCGTTCTGGACGAGGTTCGTCATCATCCGCAGTATGAGCGCCGCGGAGCCGACGGTCTGTGTTGTCCCGCCGGTGACGTCGAGCGTGATCCGGCGCTTTTCGGCGAGGGGAAGCAGCGTTTCGGCGGCTTCTTCGGCTATCAGGGAGAGGTCGACGGGCTCGCGGGTGAAGCTCCTGCGGTCGGCGCGGCTGAGCAGCAGGAGGGCTTCGGTGAGGTTGATCGCCCGCGTGTTGACAGTGTGGAGGCGTTCGATGAGTTCGCCCTGGTCCCGCGTGGGGTCGTTGCGGGCGGCGTCGAGGAGTGTCTGGGAGATTGCCAGCGGGGTGCGGAGTTCGTGGGAGGCGTTCGCGGCGAACCTCTGCTGCTCGGCGACGTGGGATTCGAGTTGTTCGAGCATGGTGTCGAACACGTCGGCGAGTTCGCGGAATTCGTCCTGGCGGCCCTGCATGCGGATCCGGTGGGACAGCGACCCGTTCGCGGCCATCCGTGCCGCGGATGCGATCCGTGTGAGTGGTGCGAGCATCCGGCCGGCGAGGATCCATCCTCCCAGGAGGCCGAACGCGAGGAGGAAGGCCAGTGCTGTGGCCGCGGCGGGGGCGAAGCCGCGCAGGAGGTCGGAGCGGTTGGGCCCGGTGATGATCACGGGGCCCAACGTCTTCTGGAGAGATCTGGGGTCGCCGTCCGGTAGCCAGCGCAGCACGAATACCCATGCCACGGCCAGCATGAGAGCGCCGGCGAGGAGGAGGAATCCGGCGTAGCTGATGGTGAGCTTCAGTCGGGCGCTGAGCCCTGAGCGTCTATTCATGAGTGCCGCCGGGGTGTGCGGTGTCGATTCGGTAGCCGACGCCGGGCACCGTGGCGATGAGCCATGGTTCGCCGAGTCGTTTGCGCAGGGCGGAGACGGTGATGCGGACGGCGTTGGTGAAGGGGTCGGTGTTGTTGTCCCAGGCCCGTTCCAGTAGCTCTTCGGCGCTGACGACACCGCCTTCGGCGGCGACGAGGACTTCGAGTACGGCGAACTGTTTGCGAGTGAGCGCGACGTAGCGTCCGTCGCGGAAGACCTCCCGGCGGAAGGGGTCCAGCCGCAGGCCCGCGATCTCGCGGACCGGGGGCCGGGCGTATGCGCGTCTGCGGTCGAGCGCCCGCAGCCGCAGGACGAGTTCCCGCAGCTCGAACGGTTTGGTGAGGTAGTCGTCGGCGCCGAGCTCGAACCCGGAAGCCTTGTCGTCGATCCGGTCGGCAGCGGTGAGCATGAGGATCGGGATGCCGCTGCCGGAAGCGACGATACGTCGGGCGATCTCGTCGCCGGAGGGGCCGGGGATGTCGCGGTCGAGGACCGCGAGGTCGTAGGCGTGGATGCTGAGCAGTTCCAGGGCGGAGTCGCCGTCGCCGGCGATGTCGGCGGCGATCGCTTCCAGCCGCAGACCGTCGCGGACGGCTTCGGCCAGGTAGGGCTCGTCCTCCACGATCAGCACACGCATGTCTGAAGCCTAAGCGGCACAACATATCGCCGACGTATGCAAAGACGTGTGCACACCGGACACGCGACTCAGCCTGCCGGTGCCGGCGCGGGACGAGGCTGGTCGGACGGCGCTTCCGCCGTAGTGCGCCACCAGCGGCGCGACGCCAGCGCGGCCAGCACGGCGCCGGTGGCGTTGACCAGCACGTCGTCCACGGAGGACACCCGGTCCAGCCATAGGGCGTACTGTGCGGTTTCGACCAGGACCGAGCAGCCCGCCCCGAGCGCCAGGATCCGCGGCACGGACGCCAGCGCCGCGAACCGCATCGGGGCGAAGAACCCCAGCGCCGCGAAGATCAGCAGGTTGCCGACGATCCCGCCCGGCCCCATCGTGACCAGGTCCCGCAGCGGTACCAGGCTCACCCGGCGCGGAGCGGTGCCGGGTCCGGCGCCCGGCATCATGGTCATCCATAGGAACGGCACCGTCCCGTGGACCATGCCCACCTCGGCCAGCGACATCCGCCACGCCGATGCGACGTCGGCGGCACGCCGACGATGTGCCAGCGCCCACACCACCAGCGCGGCCAACGGCAGCGCGACCAACGTGATGAGCACCACACCGTTGAACGTATCGAAGCAGCCGTGCCACCGCCCGGCCATGCACATCGGAGCCGCCATCATGAGCGGCCGCCGTACGGCGAACACCGCGCTCGCCATGCCGAGGATCGCCAGGCCGAGGAGCACGATCTCTCGCGTACGGCGGGGCGGTGCTGACAGGGATGAGTGGTGGTTCATGCCCCCATTGGAGACGGAGGGCCGTTGTGGTGGCGTATGCGATTTTCGATACGCCCGCGATACACGGAATCCCCGGCATCAAGGAATCGGCGCAAGGACGAACTCGCCGTCGCGCCCGCATATCTGCCCTGGACCGTGAACGGCTGTTGGACCGTGAACCCCTAAGAAGCTGTTGTCTTTTCGATCTTGAGCGGTGGCGGTCGAACGCGGATTCCCGGTCGGGTGATCCTGCAGTGGCCAGAGCATGAAGACGGGG
>NZ_JBSFMM010000434.1:0-4080 GCF_053599555.1 Streptomyces sp. NPDC000941 | reverse complement strand
AACGCCACAGGCGTCGACATCACCGTCACACCACCGGCCAACGCCAGCGAACACTCCCCCGCCCGCAACGCCTGCGCCGCCAAATGCATCGACACCAACGAGGACGAACACGCCGTATCGACCGTCACCGCCGGGCCTTCGAGCCCCAACGTATACGACACCCGCCCCGACACCACGCTGCCCGCACTGCCGTTGGCCTGATAGCCCTCGAACTCGGAGCCGTGCAACAAGGTCCCGTAGTCGTTGTACATCACCCCCGCGAACACACCCGTCCGGCTCCCCCGCAGCGACACCGGATCAATCCCCGCCTGCTCAAACGCCTCCCACGACGTCTCCAACAACAACCGCTGCTGCGCATCCGTCGCCAACGCCTCACGCGGACTCAACCCGAAGAACGCCGCGTCAAACTCAGCCGCATCCTGCAGGAACCCGCCTTCACGGGTGTAGGAGGTGCCGAAGTGATCAGGGTCCGGGTCGTACAGCGCCTCCAGATCCCAGCCCCGGTCGCCCGGAAAGCCCGAGATGGCGTCCTGACCGCCGACCACCAGACGCCACAGGTCCTCAGGAGAACGCACCCCACCCGGATAGCGGCAGGCCATCCCCACGACCACCACCGGGTCGTCGGACACGATCGGCAGCGCCTGGTCGCGGACCTGGTCCAGGGCCGATCCGTCGGTCCGCGCCGCGAACAGCTCGCGGTGCAGATGGTCGGAGAGCGCGACCACCGTCGGGTAGTCGAAGACGAGGGTGGCGGGCAGCCGCAGCCCCGTGGCGGTGTTCAGCCGGTTGCGCAGCTCCACCGCCGTCAGCGAGTCGAACCCCAGATCCTGGAAGGAGCGAGAGACCCCGACCTCGCCGGATCCCGTATGGCCGAGCACCAGCGCCACCTGGCCACGCACCAGGTCGACCAGCGCCTCGCGACGGTCGGTGGCGCTCAGGCCGCGGAGGCGTTCGACGAGGGTGGCGGCCTCGCCCGAGCTCGGCAGCGTATGCCGGCGGGTGCGGGTGCGGATCAGAGAGCGCAGAAGCGGCGGGATCTCTCCACGTACGCGGAGCGCGGGCAGGTCGAGCCGGACCGGTACGACGGCGGCCTCACCCGTCGCCAGCGCCGCGTCGAACAGCGCGACACCCTCCTCGACGGACAACGGCGGCGTACCCGCGCGCGTCATGCGTTCCACGTCCGCGTCGGTCAAGCCGCTGGTCATTCCGCCTGCCCGGGACCATGGGCCCCACGCCAGCGACACCGCCGGAAGCCCGGCCGTACGTCGATGTTCGGCCAGTGCGTCGAGGAACGCGTTCGCTGCCGCATAGTTCCCCTGGCCTGCCGAGCCGAACGTACCCGCCACCGAGGAGAACGTTACGAAGGCCGTCAGGTCCAGCTCACGCGTCGCCTCGTGCAGCGCCCATGCCGCGTCGATCTTGGGCCGCGCCACCTTGGCCAGCCGTTCCGGCGTCAGCGCCTCCAGTACACCGTCGTCGAGGACACCCGCCGTATGCACCACGGCCCGCACCGGGCGGTCCGCCGGTACATCCGCCAGCAGGGCGCCCACCGCATCGCGATCCGCCACATCACACGCCACCGCGCGCACATGGGCGCCATGACCCGTCAGTTCCGAGACCAGTTCGGCCGCCCCGTTCGCCGCGCCGCCACTGCGGCTGGCCAACAGTAGATGCCGGACGCCGTGCTCGACCACCAGGTGCCGGGCCAGCACACCGCCCAGTCCACCCGTGCCGCCCGTGATCAACACGGTGGCCTCAGGATCCCACGCCACCCCGGCCGTCTCCTCGCCAACGGCAGGGGTACGGAGCAGCCTGCCCGCCAGGACGGCACCGTCCCGGACGGCCGTCTGCGGTTCGTCCGACCCGAGGGCTTCGGCCACCGCCGCGGCGGACAGCTGCCCGCCGTCGAGGTCCAGCAGGGCGAACCGGTCCGGGTGCTCCGTCTGCGCCACGCGGACCAGGCCCCATACGGACGCGGCCGCAAGGTCCTCTCCCGTGGTCGCGCCACGCGTCATGAACACCAGACGGGACCGCGTCCACCGCTCGTCCGACAGCCACGTCTGCAGCACACCCAGGATCCGGGACGTCACCTCATACGTGGCGCCCACCACATCGCCCTCGGGCCCCGACACGGGCATCAGCACCACGGCGGGCGATGGGTCCTCGCCTGCCGCGAGGGCGGCGAGGTCTTCGCAGCCGACAACGGCCAGCCCTGTCGTCCGCAGCCCCTCGACGAGTCCGCCGTCATCGGGCCCGACGACGGCCACGGAGGCCGGGGGCACCGTCGAGGCGCGCACCGGCGTCCAGTCCAGGCGGAAGAGCGAATCCGCCACGGCGCCACCGGTGTCGTCGGATGGCTCGGCCGACATCGCGCGCAGGGCAAGCGACTCCACGGAGAGCACGGGCCGCCCCGAGGGATCGGTGGCCTCCAGGGACAAGGTGTCCGGCCCGGCCGACGACAGCCGCACCCGTAGCGCCGACGCTCCGGCCCCGTACAAAGACACTCCCGACCACGAGAAGGGCAGCACACCGGGCCGGACCTCGGTCCCCGCCCAGGAGGCCGCGTGCAGCGCGGTGTCGAGCAGCGCGGGGTGCAGCCCGAAGGCGGCGGCGTCCGCCTCGGGAGCGTCTGGCAGCGCCACCTCGGCGAATACGTCGGTGCCGCGCCGCCACGCCGACCGCAGGCCCTGGAAGAGCGGCCCGTAGTCGAAGCCGAGCTCGGCGAACCGCTCGTAACAGCCGCTCAGATCCACCCGTTCGGCACCCTCCGGCGGCCACACCGGCCAGCCGCCCACAGGGACGCCGCGCCCGGCCATCACCAGCACCCCGTCGGCGTGCAGCACCCACTCCTCCGACCGGCCCTCCGGCCGGGAGTACACACTGACCTGGCGACGGCCCGCCTCGTCCGGATCGCCGACAACCAGCTGCACCTGCACGGCGCCCTGCTCCGGCAGCGTGAGCGGCGCCGCCAGCGTAAGCTCCGCCACCCGGTCGCAACCGACCTCATCGCCCGCCCGGACCGCCAACTCCAACAGCGCGGTACCCGGCACCAGCACACGCCCCGACACCCTGTGATCGGCCAGCCACGCATGCGACCGCAGCGGAAGCGACAGCCGCCCGGTGAACAGCCGCCCTTCGGAGCCCGCCAGCTCCACGGCGCCGTTGAGCAGCGGATGCTCCGCCGAGGTGAGGCCGAACGCCACGGCGTCTTCGACCGACGGTTCGGTACGCGGCCAGAACCACCCGCGTTGGAAGGCGTAGGTGGGCAGATCCACCCGACGGGCACCCGGGAACAGGGCCGCCAAGTCGGCCTCCACACCATCGACGTACAGCTGCGCCAGCGCGGCGGTGACCGCGTGCTCCTCTCCCCGGTCCTTGCGCAACGCCGGCACCAGCACCGCGCCGTCCGAGGCCGATTCGGCCGCCAGGGCCAACAGCGACGCGTCCGGCCCGACCTCGACGAACCTGCGTACCCCTGCGTGGCCCAACGCCGCTATGGCGTCGGAGAACCGCACTGTGGCCCGCACATGCTCGACCCAGTAGTCGGCGGAGCACAGCTGCTCCTCCGTAGCAGGCCCGCCTGTCACATTGGACACCACCGGAATGGCCGGGGGCCGGTAGGACAGCCCTTCGGCCACGGTACGGAACTCGTCCAGCATCGGGCCCATCAGCGGGGAGTGGAAGGCGTGTGACACCCGCAGCCGACTGGTCTTCCGCCCCTGCGCCGCAAACCGCTCCGCAAGCTCCAACACCTCCCGCTCCGCCCCGGACACCACCACCGAACCAGGACCGTTGACAGCCGCGATCGACACGTCACTGGACAGCAGCGGCACCACCTCGTCCTCAGCCGCCCGCACCGCCACCATCGCCCCACCGGCGGGCAACCCCTGCATCAACCGACCCCGCGCCACCACCAGCGCACACGCATCCGCCAGCGACAACACCCCCGCCACATGCGCGGCCGCAATCTCACCGACCGAATGCCCCACCAGATAGTCAGGGGTGATCCCCCAGGACTCCAGCAGCCGGAACAGCGCCACTTCCACCGCGAACAGGGCGGGCTGAGTGAACTCCGTACGG
>NZ_JBSFMM010000433.1:0-4063 GCF_053599555.1 Streptomyces sp. NPDC000941 | reverse complement strand
GCCCCGGCGTTCGCCCCAGGCGGGTCCGCCAGGGGCGCCGCGCTGCGCGCCGCCGCTCAGCTCTGCCCGTAACGCCGCTCAGCTCTGCCCGTAACAGAGGCAGAACGGATGCCCGGCGGGGTCGCTGAAGACCCGGAACCCCGACCGCTCGCCGCCGCTGTCGTGCAGGAAGGTCGCGCCCAGAGCGATCACCTCCCGCTGCGCTCGCTCCACGTCCTCGATCGTGTCCACGTCGAAGTCCAGATGGAACTGTTGCGGATGGTCCGGGTCCGGCCAGCGCGGCGGCTTGTGGTCGGGGACCGCCTGGAAGGCGAACCGCCGGCCGTCCGGAGAGATGAGCCACACCCACTCCGGATCGTCCGCGTCCAGCCGCCAGCCCAGGATCCCGGCATAGAAACCGGCCAGGGCGACGGGGTCGGGGCAGTCGATGACGGTGCACTGGAGCTTCGCGATCATGCCCCGACGATAGGCGCGAGGCGCGCCGAGGAAAACCGAACACAGATGGAACCCCTCGGTCCATAAACCCACTCCTCCACGGTGGAGGCGCTCGACCGGGGAGAGCACTCCGAGCGGAACGACCGCCTTCGGTCCCTCCCCAACCCCCCACAGGGGCCGAGGGCGGTCTCCGCGACCCCGCCCCGGACCCCACGTAGGACTTCGTCCCGGTCCACCCACTGGTCCCTTGGTCACAGCAGCGCCCCGGGCCGCATAGGGTCACTTGTCATGACGCACACCGAGACCGAGGGGACCGACGGGGCCGCCACCATGAGCACCAACGACGAGATCGACGAGTCCGTCCGCGCCGAGCTGACCCGGCTGCGCGACTCCATCGACAACATCGACGCGGCCGTGGTCCATATGCTGGCCGAGCGCTTCAAGGCCACCCAGCAGGTCGGCTACCTCAAGGCCGAGCACAAGCTCCCCCCGGCCGACCCGGCCCGGGAGGCCCGCCAGATCAAGCGGCTCCGCGACCTCGCGGAGAGCGCCAAGCTCGACCCGGCCTTCGCGGAGAAGCTGCTCAACTTCATCATCGCGGAGGTCATCCGCCACCACGAGACGATCGCGCGCTCCTGAGGACTGCCCAGGGCCTGCCGTCAAAGGGGGCGCGGTCCGGGGCGCCGGGCGGAGGGGAAGGCCACACCCCCGGCGCACCACCCCCCAAATCCACACAGATCCGCACCGCGCCGCGCAACCTCTTCCCGGGCGTGTGACGCCCGCAGGCAGTAGGGCAGCATGTCTCCATGTCCGTACTGACGCGCGACGAAGCGCAGACCCGAGCTCGCCTCATCGAGGTTCATCACTACACCCTCGACCTCGATCTGACCCGTGGCGATGAGATCTTCGGTTCCACCACCACCATTCGCTTCAGCGCGCGCCAGCCGGACGTGGACACCTTCGCCGAGCTCATGCCTGCCGCCCTGCACCGTATCGTGCTCGACGGTCAGGAGCTCTCCCTCGCAGGCGCTGACGAGGTGATCGCCGACGGGCGGCTGCCGCTGACCGGGCTCGCCGAGGGCGAGCACGAGCTGCGCGTCGAGACGGACATGCGCTACTCCCGTACCGGCGAGGGCATGCACCGCTTCACCGACCCCGCCGACGGCGAGACGTACCTCTACACCATGTGCTGTATGTCCGACGCCGACGACGTCTTCGTCTGCTTCGACCAGCCGGACCTCAAGGCCGTCTTCGAGGTGCACGTCACCGCCCCGCCCGAGTGGACCGTCCTCGGCAACGGCATCGCCACCCGCGTCGGCGAACCGCACGAGGGCCGCTGGCGGTTCGCGCCCACCCCGCCCATCAGCACCTACCTGCTCGCGCTGGCCGCCGGGCCGTACCACTCGGTACGTACCGAGCACGCCGGGCTGCCCTTCGGCCTGCACGTACGCCGCTCCCTCGCGCCGTACCTGGAGGCCGACGCCGACGAGCTCTTCGACATCACCCGCCGCTGCTTCGACCGCTACCACGAGATCTTCGACGAGCCGTACCCCTTCGACTCCTACGACCAGGCGTTCGTCCCGGAGTTCAACTCCGGCGCCATGGAGAACCCCGGCCTCGTCACCTTCCGCGACGAATTCATCTACCGCTCGGCCGTCACCGACGCCGAACGGCAGACCCGCGCGATGGTCATCGCCCACGAGATGGCCCATATGTGGTTCGGCGACCTGGTGACCATGGAGTGGTGGGACGACATCTGGCTGAACGAGTCGTTCGCCGAGTACATGGGCTACCAGACCCTCACCGAGACCACCCGCTACACCGACACCTGGGCCGACTTCGGCGTCCGCCGCAAGAACTGGGGCTACGACGCCGACCAGCGCCCCTCCACCCACCCCGTGGCCCCCACGCCCGAGCAGGTCCCCGACACCGCCGCCGCCCGCCTCAACTTCGACGGCATCTCCTACGCCAAGGGCGCCTCCGCGCTGCGCCAACTCGTCGCCTGGCTCGGCGAGAAGAACTTCCTCGACGGCATCAACAACCACTTCGCCCGGCACCGCTTCGGCAACGCCACCCTCGCCGACTTCATCGACTCCCTTGCCGAGGCATCCGGCCGGGATGTGCACGCCTGGGCCGACCGCTGGCTGCGCACCGACGGCGTGGACACCCTCACACCGGTGATCACCACGAGCGGCGGCCAGTGGACGGCCGAGATCCACCACAAGGGAAGCGGCGCAGCTGACAGCGGCACCAGCCGCCCGCACCGCATCGCCATCGGCCTGTACGACCACGAGCCCGCCGCCCCCCACAAGCTCGTACTGCGCGACCGGGTCGAGGCCGAGCTGGCCGACGGCTCCCCGCTGACCCTCCCGTTCACCGGCCCCCGCCCCGACCTGCTGCTCCTCAACGACAGCGACCTCACCTACGCCAAGATCCGGCTGGACCCCGGCTCCTGGAAGACCGCCCTGCGCTCCCTGTCCGGCCTCCCCGACGCGCTCAGCCGCGCCGTCGTCTGGAACGCCGCACGCGACATGGTGCGCGACGGTGAACTGCCGCCCGGCGCCTACCTCGACGCCGCCCGCGCCCATCTCCCGCACGAGACCGACATAGCGATCGTCCAGGGCGTCCTCGCCTTCGCCCGCACCCAGATCGCCGACCGTTACCTCCCCGCCCACAAGCGCGCCGCCGCCCTCGCCACCATCTCCGCCACCTGCCGCGATCTGCTGCGCCGCACCGAGGACGGCTCGGGCCCCGGGCTGCGGCTCGCCGCCGTGCGCACCTTCGTCGACAGCGCCACCTCGGCCGCCGAGCTGAGCGACTGGCTCGGCCGCGACACCGTCCCCGGCGGCCCGGACCTCGACCCCGAGCTGCGCTGGCAGGTCCTCCGGCGCCTCGCCGTCCTCGGCGCCGTCACCCCGGCCGATATCGACGCCGAGCTCGCCCGGGACTCCAGCGCCACCGGCCAGGAGGGCGCGGCCCGCTGCCGCGCCGCGCTCCCCGACGCCGAGGCCAAGCGCGCCGCCTGGGCCGCGCTCTTCGAGGCCGACGGCCCCGAGCTGTCCAACTACCTCGTCACCGCGACGGCCCTGGGCTTCTGGCAGCCCGAGCAGCACGCCCTCCTCGCCGAGTACGTCCACGGCTACTTCCCGGCCGCCGTCGACCTGGCCGTCCGCCGCGGCCCGGCCATCGCCGACTCGGTCGCCCGCTGGGGCTTCCCGACGACGGTGGACGAGACGACCCTGCGGTTGGGGGAGGAGTGCCTGAGCGCCGACGACCCGTCCGTATCCCCGACCCTGCGCCGCCGCTTCGCCGACGAACTCGACGATCTGCGCCGGGCGCTGCACGTCCAGCGTGCCCAGGAGGAGGCGGCAGCCACGGAGGGCGAGGCGTAGCGGCGCTGCGGGCGAGGCGTGGCGGGTTGGGCGCGCCCCCCCCGCACGAGGCCTGGCAGCCCCGGCGGCGGGACGGCGCGCGGGCCCTGCGGGCGCGGAGGTGGCGGACCTCGCGCGGCCTCGCGGGCGAGGCGTGCCGATCGGCGTGGCCCGGCCGACGAGGCGTTGCGCCGCCCTGCGGCGCTGGTTGCGGCGCGCCGGAGGGGACGGGCCCCGGCCGCCGTCCCGCCCGCCGC
>NZ_JBSFMM010000432.1:0-4149 GCF_053599555.1 Streptomyces sp. NPDC000941 | reverse complement strand
GACCGGCCCCCTGGACACCCGGCAGCCCGCAACGGCCACCGGGCACCCAGCTCTGCCCCCACCCACCCTGAACTGCTGCTATTTACGCGTCAGAGGTGCTCGATGACGTAGTCGACGCAGGCGGTCAGCGCCTCCACGTCCGACGGCTCGACGGCCGGGAACATGGCGATCCGCAGCTGGTTGCGGCCCAGCTTGCGGTACGGCTCGGTGTCCACGATGCCGTTGGCCCGCAGCGTCTTGGCGACCGCGGCGGCGTCGATCTCGTCGTTGAAGTCGATCGTCCCGACGACCTGCGACCGCTTGGCCGGGTCGGTGACGAACGGCGTGGCGAACTTCGACTCCTCCGCCCAGCCGTACAGCGCGCCCGAGGAGGCCGCGGTGCGGCGTACGGCCCAGTCCAGGCCGCCCTGGCCGTTGATCCACTCCAGCTGGTCGTTGAGCAGGAAGAGCGTCGCGAGCGCCGGGGTGTTGTAGGTCTGGTTCTTCAGGGAGTTGTCGATCGCCGTCGGCAGCGAGAAGAACTCCGGGATGTGCCGGCCCGAGGCGTGCACCCGCGCGGCGCGCTCCAGCGCGGCGGGGGAGAAGGCCGCGATCCACAGCCCGCCGTCGGCGGCGAAGGACTTCTGCGGTGCGAAGTAGTAGACGTCCGTCTGGGCGATGTCGACGGGCAGACCGCCCGCGCCCGACGTCGCGTCCACCAGCACCAGCGCGCCCGCGTCGGCGCCCGCCACCCGCTCGAGCGGCATGGCGACACCGGTCGAGGTCTCGTTGTGGGTGAGGGCGTAGACGTCCACGCCGTCCTCCGCCCGCGGCAGCGGATGCGTGCCCGGGTCGGCGGAGATCACGGTCGGCTCGTCGAGCCAGGGCGCGAGCTTGGCGGCCTTGGCGAACTTGGACGAGAACTCGCCGAACGACAGGTGCTGGGACTTGGTCTCGATCAGGCCGTGGGTCGCGATGTCCCAGAAGGCGGTGGACCCGCCGTTGCCGAGGATCACCTCGTATCCCTCGGGAAGCTGGAACAGCTCGCGCACACCCTCGCGCACCTTGCCGACCAGGTTCTTGACCGGGGCCTGGCGGTGGGAGGTGCCGAGCAGAGAGCTTCCGGTGGCGGCCAGCGCACTCAGCGCCTCGGTGCGTACCTTGGAGGGGCCCGAGCCGAAGCGACCGTCGGCGGGCTTGATGTCAGCGGGAATCCGGATCTCAGCCACGGACGAAAGCCTAATCCGTCGGTATGCGCAGCCTCCCCTGGTGTCCACCCGATGAGACACGGTGTCTCTTCCCCGGGATGGCCCACGAGGCGCCGAGCGCGCCGCAGGCCACCAGCGCGAAGACGGCGAAAGCGCTGGTGTAGCCGGATTCGGCGGGAAAACCGGGGGCCGTGGCGGCCTTGGCGGGGCCCGCGGCGTCGAGGACCGCGACCCCGATCTGGGCGCCCACGGCACCCCCGACCGTGCGGGCGATCGTGTTGACGCCACCGGCCACCCCGATGTCCGCGGGCCCCGCCGTGTCCACGACCAGGTTCCCGAGCGCGGCGAACGACAGCCCGCCGCACGCCACACCCAGCCGCAGCGGCGCCCGGGCCCCGAACCGGTCCCGCAGCGGGGTGGTGAGCGGGCTGACCGCCGGCATCATGTTCGCGACCGGCATCAGCGCCAGACCCGCCTCGCCCGCCGAGGCCGCGAAGCCGTACCCGGCCGAGGGCGGCGGTCACCCTGGCCCGCAGGGAAGGCATGGTGACATTCTCATCCGGGCGCTGGCCGGGGACCATGGGAAGCATGGTTGATCACGAGGTAGACGGAGCTTATAGGGCAGTGGAAGCAGGGGACCTGGAGCGGGCGCTGCGCCGGGCCGTCCGCGGCGAGGTCTCGTTCGATACCGCGAGCCGCGCGCTGATGACGATGGACGCGTCCAACTACCGGCGGGTGCCCGCAGGGGTCGTCGCCCCGTACGACGCCGACGACGTCGCGGCCGCGCTCGCCGTATGCCGCGAGCGCGCGGTGCCCGTGGTGGCGCGCGGGGGCGGCACGTCGATCGCCGGACAGGCCACCGGGGTCGGCGTCGTCCTCGACTTCACCCGCCATATGCGCTCCATCGTCTCCCTCGACCCGGACGCGCGTACCGCCGTCGTCCAGCCCGGTGTGATCCTCGACGACCTGCGGGCGGCGGCCGGCGCGTACGGGCTGACCTTCGGCCCCGACCCGTCCACCCACAGCCGCTGCACCCTCGGCGGCATGATCGGCAACAACTCGTGCGGCTCCCACTCGGTCGCCTGGGGCACGACGGCCGACAACGTACGGGAGCTGGACGTCGTGACGTACGGCGGCGAACGGCTGCGCGCCGGGCGCGGCCTGGACGGGCTGCCGCCGCGGCTCCGGGACGGCCTGCGCGCCCTGGTCGACGCCAACCTCGCCCCGCTGCGCACCGGATTCCCCGAGCTGCCGCGCCGTATCTCCGGCTACGCGCTCGACGCGCTGCTGCCCGAGAAGGGCGCCGACGTGGCCCGCGCGCTCACCGGCAGCGAGGGCACCCTCGGCGTGCTGACCGAGGCGACCGTACGCCTCGTCGACGCGCCCGCCGCCCGCGCCCTCGCCGTCCTCGGCTACCCCGACGAGAGCGCCGCCGCCGAGGCCGCCCACACCCTGCTGCCCCACGGCCCGCTCACCGTCGAGGGCATGGCCGCCGACCTGGTCGCGGGGGCGACCGGGCTGCCGCGGGGCGGCGCCTGGCTGTTCGTCGAGGTCGGCGGCGAGACCCCGGACGAGGCCCGGGCCCGCGCCGAAGCCCTGGCCCGCGCGGCCTCCGACGCCACCACCGACCACACCGTCGTCGCCGACCCGGCCGGCCAACGCGCCCTGTGGCGAATCCGCGAGGACGCCTCCGGCACGGCCACCCGCATGCCGGACGGCAGCGAGGCCTGGCCCGGCTGGGAGGACTGCGCCGTACCGCCCGCCCGCCTCGGCGCGTATCTGCGCGACTTCCGCGCCCTGATGGCCCAGTACGGGCTGCGCGGCACGCCGTACGGGCACTTCGGCGACGGCTGCATCCACGTACGCATCGACTTCGACCTGCTGACCGATGCCGGGATCCGGGTCTTCCGCGGCTTCTCCACCGACCTCGCCGAACTCGTCGTCGCCCACGGCGGCTCCCTCTCCGGCGAACACGGCGACGGCCTGGCGCGCGCCGAACTGCTGCCCAAGATGTACGGCGACGACATGGTCCGGCTCTTCTCCCGCTTCAAGGACCTGTGGGACCCGGCGGGCGGCCTCAACCCCGGGGCCCTCGCCCGCCCGCAGCGCATGGAGGAGAACCTGCGCTTCGCCGTGCTGCCCCGGGGCCCGGTGGACGTCGAGTTCGGCTATCCGCACGACAACGGCGACTTCTCGGCGGCGGTGCGCAGGTGTGTGGGCGTCGCCAAGTGCCGCAACGAGTCCGTCTCCGGCGCGTCCGTGATGTGCCCCTCCTACCGCGCCACCGGCGAAGAACAGCACTCCACGCGCGGCCGGGCCCGCCTCCTGCATGAAATGCTCGCGGGCGACGTCGTACGCGACGGCTGGCGCTCGGAGGAGGTACGCGGGGCCCTCGACCTGTGTCTGTCGTGCAAGGGGTGCCGCAGCGACTGCCCGGTCGGGGTGGACATGGCGACGTACAAGGCGGAGTTCCTGCACCACCACTACGAGGGCCGGGTCCGCCCCGCCGCGCACTACTCGATGGGCCGGCTGCCGCTGTGGCTACGGGCCGGCGCCGTCCTCCGGGCGGCTCCGGTGCTCAACGCGCTGGCGGGGGTGGCGCCGCTGGCCGCGCTCGCGAAGCGAGCCGGCGGCATCGCGCCGGAACGCGACATCCCGGAGCTGGCCCCGGAGCCGTTCACCCGGTGGTGGCGCAGGCGGGTGCGGGGCGCGGCGCGGGGTGGCTCGGCCGGCGGCCCGGGCGCCGCTGGCTCGGCCGCCGTTGGCCCGGCCGCTGTTGGCCCGGCTGGCGGACCGGGCGCTGCCCCGGGCGGAGGTGGCATGTCCGCCATTGGGGGTTCCGCCGCGTGTGCCGCGAGCTCGCGTGGCGAGAGCCCGGACGCCGCTGGCTCGGCTACCGGACCGGGCGACGGTGCGGGCGCCCGGCCGGGCGGCGGTGGCGCGGCCGGCACGAGGCCGCCCG
>NZ_JBSFMM010000431.1:0-4158 GCF_053599555.1 Streptomyces sp. NPDC000941 | reverse complement strand
ACCTCACCCCTCCCCGGCCGCCCGGCCTTATGTTTGCGTGCGGGGGGGCCGTCCGTGTATGAGTGCGTTCAGCGAACCTGTCGGTGATCCACCGGATCAGGTCACTTCCCGTAGTACGCGTTGTAAAGCGAGATCGTCGACTTGTTGCCCTTCTTGTCGGCGATCTTGGCGTGGAACGAGATCCCCTTGCCCTTGGCCGGGTTCGTGACCGCAATCTTGCCGTTCTTGACGGGTACCTTCTTCCAGGTCTGGCCGTAGTCGTACGACACGTACACCGACAGGGACTTCAGGTTCGAGCCCGCTGCCGAGCCCTGGACGGTCACCGGGACGGAGACCTTCTTGTCGGCCGGAGCCCTGCTGTCCAGGCCGACGGCCGCGTCGAAGCGGATCGAGGACGCGGGCAGCTTGGCCAGGTCGGCCTTCTTGGAGCGGAAGGTCCAGCTGGCGTCGACGCGGGTGGATGCCGCGGCGACCTTGACGCTGCGCTTGACCGAGGTGGTCAGTTTGTACGCGGCGTCACCGGCCGGAACCGTGAAGATGCCCGCCCCTTCCAGTGGGTCGCTGTTCGAGCCGACCTTGGCGCCGTTGCGATAGAGGGTCGTGGTGACCGACGAGTAGAGCGAGGAACCGGAGTGGGTCTTGCCGTCGGTGAACACCGGCAGGTAGCCGTAAATGCCGTTGCCCTCGCGGTAGATACCGAGACTTGAGCCGACACGCGGGCCGAAGACCGCCGTGTTGAAGGTCTTCCCGTAGCTCTTGCCCGCCTTCAGGGTCTGCGGGGTGCCGAGCGTGTAGAAGGCCTCGACGATCGGGGAGCCGGACTCGTCGACCCCGCCGTGCTGCTCGAAGTCGAGTTTCCACTTCGCCCCGCCCGCGGTGGACAGGCGCAGCGTGCGCGTGCCGGGCAGCTTCTGCTGGACCCCGGGTGCAAAGGTGTTTGTACTGCCGGGCAGCTCGCCCCAGGCGTAGATCACGCCCTTCTTACCGCTCGACGAGGCGCCCAGACCGGTCTTCACCGTGGCCAGTTCACTCGCCTTGTAGCGCTTGGTGTAACCGGTGGCGAGCTGCTTGACCTTGCCGCCGGCGAGGGTGTCGTACTCCTCGGCGGGCTTGACCCAGTGACCGCCCCACTGCTGGTACAGGCTGCCGTCGGTGATCTGCAGGCCGGCGTACGCGGTACGGAAGTTGGCGTACGAGTCCAGCCACCAGCCGTACGAGTTGCTGCCGTCCGGCACGCCGACGGTGTACAACGGCGTAGCGACCTCCGACTTCGCCGCCGCGTCGGGCACGGTGATGTCCACCGGCTTCGCGGTCCGCGCGTCCACCGTGATCGTGGCCTTCTTGGTGATGCTCAGCTTCGGCTGCGTCACCCAGTCGAAGCCCTTGGCGGGGTCATCCGGGTCGACGTGGACGGCCGAGTTGAAGATGTAACCGCCCTTGGGAAAGCGGACCTTGACGGTGCCGGACTCGTCGTAGGGCGAGTACCACTTGCCCTGTGCGAGCCCGGTGACACCGTCCAGTTCGGCGTTGTAGTACTTCGCCGGGTTGCCGTCACGGTCGATGAACTTGAGCGTGACGTCGTACGACTCCACCTCGCGCTGCACCGTCGCCGCCGTGCGTACGCTCTGGCCGCCGCCGGTGGCGGTCACGTACGCGGAGTAGGCGCCGTCGAGCGTGCCGCCCTGCTTCGTGTTGACCGTGAGGTCGGCGGAGGCCGAGCCGCCCGCCGGGACGGTCAGCGTCTTGGTGCCGAGCGTGAAGAAGCCGGCCGGTGCGGCCTGCCCCTTCGGGTCGGTGGCCGTCACCGCGAGGGTCAGCGTGACATCGGTCTTCCCGAGGTTCTTGTACGTGACCTTGTCGGTGACCGGCTTGTCGTCGGTGTGCGGCCACTGCTGGAGGCCGAAGCTCACCGACGTCGGGTCGGCGACCACGGTCTGCTTGATGGCCTTGTCGACCTGGATCCGGCCCGAACCCTGCTGGAACGGCGTGTACTTGCCGCCCTTCGCGGAGCCGGTCAGCGCACCCTTGAGCTGGGTGTACGTCCAGTCGGGGTGCTGCTGCTTCAGGATCGCCGCGGCGCCCGCGACATGCGGGGTGGCCATCGACGTACCCGAGATGCTCACGTAGCCGGGCGGCTTCTCGCCGACCTCCTGGGCTATGACGCTGCCCGGGGCCGAGGCGGCCGTGGTGTCCACGCCGGGTGCGGTCACGTCGGGCTTGATCTGCCCGTCGAGGCCGGGGCCCGTGCTGGAGAACGAGGCCAGCTTGTCGGTGTCGTCGACGGCGCCCACGGTGAGCGCGGCCTCCGCGCTGCCCGGGGAGCCGATCGTCTGCTCGCCCAAGTCGCCGTCGTTGCCCGCGGCGATGGCGAAGAGGACGCCCTTCTCCTTGGACAGCTCGTTGACCTGGGCCTCAAGCGGGTCGATGTCGGGGGTGTCCCCGCCGCCGAGGCTGAGGTTCACGACGTCGGCGCCCTGCTCGACCGCCCACTCCATGCCGGCGAGGATGCCGGAGTCGTCGCCGGAGCCGTCGTCGCCGAGCACCTTGCCGTTGAGCAGCTTGGCGCCCGGTGCGACGCCCTTGTACTTGCCCGCCGACTTGGCTCCCGTACCGGCCGCGATGGACGCGACGTGCGTGCCGTGGCCGTACTTGTCGGTCGCGTCCGGGGACGTGGAGAAGTTCTTCTCCCCGACCACCTGCTCCTTGAGGTCCGGGTGGGTCGCGTCGACACCGGTGTCGAGGACGGCGATCTTGACACCCTTGCCGTTGTACCCGGCGGCCCACGCCTTGTCGGCGCCGATCTGCGGAACGGACTTGTCGAGGCTGGCCTTGCGGACCCCGTCGAGCCACACGTGGGCGATGCCGGAGGCGGTCTTCGCGCCGCCGGACGGCGTGTCGGTGACCGCGGCCCACAGGTCGGGCGCGTCGCCCTTGGGCGTCAGCACCGCGTCCGCGTTCAGCGACTTCAGGGTCCTGCGGACCTTGGTGTCGCCGGCCTCCCGGACGTCCGCCTTCGCCGCGGCGGCCGTGCCGCTGTAGCCGACGATCAGCTTGAGGCCCTGCTTCTGGGCCTTGCGGTTGGCCGACTTGTTGAGCTCGGTGACGTCGAAGAGCCGCCGGTCGAGTCTGCCGTCGGCTATCAGCCGTGCCGCGTCGGCCGGCACGACGAGGGTGTGCCCGTCGGCCTTGCGGATCTGGACGGGTATCCCCTCGCGGCCCTTGGCCCGCTCCAGGCCGATGACGCGGCCCTTGGCGTCGACGACGACACGGTCGCCGGTGATCAGGGTGACGCGGTACTTGGGCGTGGTCTGTACGGCCTGGTCACCGGCCGTACGCTCGGGCCCCGCCGACGCCGGGCTGGTCATGCCCGCCGCCAGGGCCACGGCTGCCGCCGTGGCGATCGTGGCCGCGCACGCTCTTTTCACTTGTCTGCGCAAGTCTCCCCCTGGAGGCTATCTGAGAACTTGTTGTCTTCCGGCTGTAATCACTGGGTTTCTGCTGGTCAGGCGTAAATCTGCCGCCGCCCGCTTCGCCATCGACGCGGTGTTCCTCATGTCGGCTCGTAAGGGCAAGGGTTCGCTTTCGCTCGCCCGCTCGGACCTCCCCATCGCTTGTGGCGTGATGATGGCCCGTCGTGCCCTTGAGCTTGACCAACTCGGCTCAGCACCCCCGCGTCACCGCAGACGCGCCCGAGGCTGGGGACCGCCATCGGTCACAGGCCGGAGCGGTGACTGACGACGGGCGCGTGCGGGAGGGGAAACCGTCCTGGCCGCGGCGGGGGCACGTTCAGCAACGGACATCGGTGGCAGGGCCTTTCAGTAGTGGCGAAGAGACTCGGCCAGCATGCCGGGACCTCGTTGACCGGACGCTGATCCAACCTGACCGGCCGATCAGGAAGGCGGGCCGGCGCTGTGCGAGGCTGCACCGCATGCGCATCCTGGTGGTCGAAGACGAGGTGGACCTTGCCCACACCCTGCACACCGGTCTGACCGCCGAGGGCTACAGCGTCGACCTCGCCCATGACGGCCGACAGGGACTGTGGATGGCCCGGACCGGCGAATACGCCCTTGTGGTACTGGACTTGATGCTGCCCGGGCTCAACGGCTACAAGGTCTGCGCCCAGCTGCGCCGGGAGAACAACGCGACCCCCATCCTCGT
>NZ_JBSFMM010000430.1:0-4177 GCF_053599555.1 Streptomyces sp. NPDC000941 | reverse complement strand
CAGGTCCGTTTCTCCACCGCCGTCGAGGCCGTACTCGCGGACGGCTACCGGGTGTTGATCGAGGCAAGCCCGCACCCCGTCCTCGCCGTCGGCGTGCAGGAGACCGCCGAGGCACTGGACGTTCCGGTCGCCGTCGTCCCCACGCTGCAACGCGACCAGGGCGGCCCCGCGCAGCTCGCCCGCGCCCTCGGCCAGGCGTTCACCGCCGGACTGCCCGTGGACTGGAAGGCGTGGTTCGGGGTGACCGACCCCGCCGCCCCCGCCCCGCCCCTGCTCGACCTGCCCACCTACGCCTTCCAGCGACAGCGCCACTGGCTGATCGCCGACCGGACCGGCGAACCCACCGAACTGGGCCTCACCAACCCCGACCACCCGCTGCTCGCCGCCGCGATGCAGCTCGCCGACGAGAACACGCTGGTGCTCACCGGCCGCCTCTCCCGCGAGACCCACACCTGGCCGTGGCTGGCGGAACACCGTGTCGGCGACAGCGTCCTGATGCCGGGCGCCGCCTTCGCCGACCTGGCGCTGCACGCCGCCGCCCGCGCCGGCTGTGACCACGTCTCCGAACTCACCCTGCACGCCCCGCTCGTCATCCCCGACGAGGGCGCCATCCACCTCCAGGTCACCGTCGGACCGCCGAGCGAGAACGACGAGTCCGGCGAGCGGTCCATCACCTTCCACTCCCGGCCTGCCACCGGCCTCGACGGCGACGAGGACGAGGCGGCGTGGACGCGGCACGCCAGCGGCACCCTCGCGACGCGCCCGGACGACGCCGCGCCCGCGCCCGAGCCCCTCGACGGCGTCTGGCCACCGGCCGACGCCACCCCCATCCGGCCGCCCGTGCCCGAGCCGGGCATCGCCGGGCTGTGGCGGCTCGGCGAGGAGCTGTACGCCGAAGTCGCGCTGGACGATGCCGAACGCGCCGACGCGACGGCGTACGGCCTGCACCCCGCGCTCTTCAACGCCGCGCTGCGGGCCGTTGCCCTCGGCGCGGAGCGGGGAGCGGAGGGCCAGGGCGGCGACGACGAGGAGGAGATCGTTCTCCCCTTCTCCTGGAGCGGGCTGCGCCTGCACGCGGTCGGCGCCACCGACCTGCGGGTCCGCGTCCGCGTCAGCGCCGACAAGGAGCTGAGCCTGGCCACCGCCGATCCCCAGGGCGCGCCGGTCGCGACGCTTCAGGCGCTGGCCATGCGCCCGGTCAGGCTCGCGGAGCTGCAGCCCGCGGGCGGCGGCGCGGAACGCCGTTCGATGTTCCACCTCGTGTGGGCACCCCTCCCGGCGCCCGCCCTCGCGCCGCCCCTCCCCGACCTACGGATGGCGGTCGTCGGGGCCGACGCGGACGAGCCGCTTCTCGGCGTCCTGCCGGACACCACGCTCACCTGCCCCGACCTGCCCGCCCTCCGCGAGGCGATCGCGGACTCCGGCACCGCTCCCGAGCTGATCCTCGCCGTGGTCCCCGGCTCCCAGGACGCCGCCGAGCGGACGCGGGAGGTGACCGGCTCCCACCTCGCCGCCTTCCAGACGTGGCTGGCGGACCCGGTCCTCAGCACCAGCCCGCTCGCGCTCGTCACCCGGGGCGCGGTCGCCACCCACCCCGGCGAGGACGTACCCGACCTGGCCGCCGCCGCGCTGTGGGGCCTGGCCCGCAGCCTCCAGTCCGAGCAGCCGGGCCAGCTCGTCCTCCTCGACCTGGACGACAGCGACGCCTCGCTCCGCGCCCTGCCCGCCGCCCTCGCCGCCGCGTTCACCTCCGACCAGCGCGAACTGGCCCTGCGCGCCGGCAGCATCCACGCCCCCCAGCTCACCCGGCACCCAGCCGGCGATCCCGAGCCCACCGCCGCCGACCCCGAGCTCCCGGCGTTCGACCCCGACGGCACCGTGCTGATCACCGGCGGCACCGGCGCGCTCGGCGCCGTCATCGCGCGCCACATGGTCACGCGGTACGGTGCCCGCCACGTCCTCCTGGCCAGCCGCCGGGGCGCCGACGCGCCCGGCGCCGCCGAGCTGGCCGCCGACCTCACCGACCTCGGCGCCCAGGTCACGCTGACCGCCTGCGACATCGGCGACCGCGCGGCGCTGACCGCCCTGCTGGCGGCCGTCCCCGGCGAGCACCCCCTCACGGCGGTCGTGCACACGGCGGGCATCGTCAAGGACGGCATCGTGCAGAGCATCGCCCCCGACGAGCTGCGCGAGGTGCTGCGCGTCAAGGCCGAGGCCGCCTGGCACCTGCACGACCTGACGCGCGGGCTGCCCCTGTCGATGTTCGTGCTCTACTCCTCCCTCGCCGGCGTCATCGGTGGTGCGGGACAGGGCAGCTACGCCGCCGGGAACACCTTCCTCGACGCGCTGGCACACCACCGCCGCGCCCAGGGTCTCCCCGGCACCTCGCTGGCTTGGGGCTACTGGGAGCAGGACACCGGCATGGCGGGCCTCAAGGCCGTCGTCGCCCGCAACGCGCGGATCGGCGTCAACGGCCTCACCCCCGAGGAGGCGCTCGCCCTCTTCGACGCCGCCGTCGCGGGCGGCGAGCCCTTCCTCGTCCCGGCCCGGCTCGACCTGGCCCGGATACGCCGCCACCCCCGCAGGAGCGAAGTCCCGCTGGTGCTGCGGCACCTGCTGCCGAACGCCGCCGCTCAGGGCGCCGCCGGCGGCGTGCGGTCGGCGGCGTCCCCCGGCTCCTTCGGCCAGACGCTGCTCACCCTGCCCGAGGCCGACCGGCGCCAGGCCGTGCTGGACATGGTGTGCGGCCACGCGGCGGCAGTACTCGGCCACGACAGCGCGGCCGCGCTCCAGCCGGACCAGAAGTTCCGCGAGCTGGGATTCGACTCGCTGACCGCTGTCGAACTCCGCAACCGCATCAACGCGGACACCGGGCTGCGGCTGCCCGCCACTCTCGTCTTCGACCATCCCAGCCCTGCCGCCATCGCCGCCCACCTCCACGAACGCCTCGCCCCCGACGGGGAGGCCGCAGCCGCCTCGCTGCTGGCGGAGCTGGACCGGATCGAGGCCGCCCTGGCGGGGGTGCTGAACGGCGGCGACGGGGAAGAGCGGCAGCACCACCTCGCCATCGCCGGGCGGCTGCAGGAGCTGGCGCACAAGGCGGGCGCCGCGTCGGCGCTCTCGGTGGCCCCCGACCACGACGACCTCGGCACGGCGACCGACGACGAACTCTTCTACGTTCTCGACGAACTGAGCGGACTCCACGGCGGCGGCGCCCGGAACCACGCGGACAACGGCGACACCTCCCGACGGGACTGAGGGCGACATGGCGGACACCGAGAAGACCGAGAAGCTCCGTAACTACCTCAGGCAGGCGACCACCGATCTGCGTCAGGCGCTCGGAGAGCTGAACGACCTGAAGGAACGGAACCGCGAACCGATTGCGATCATCGGGATGGCCTGCCGTTACCCCGGCAAGGTCGCCTCCCCCGAGGACCTGTGGCGGCTCGTCGCCAACGAGGTCGACGCCATCGCCAGCCCGCCGGTCGACCGGGGCTGGGACCTCGACTCCCTCTACGACCCGACCCCGGGGCGTCCAGGCAAGAGCTACGTGCGCGAGGGCGGATTCCTCTACGACGCGGGCGAGTTCGACGCCGGCTTCTTCGAGATCTCGCCGCGCGAGGCATTGGCGATGGACCCGCAGCAGCGGCTGCTGCTGGAGACCGCGTGGGAGGCGTTCGAGCGGGCCGGGCTCACCCTGGACGACGTGAAGGGCAGCAGCACGGGCGTCTTCGCCGGGATGAGCGTGCACGACTACGCCGCCCAGCTCAGCGAGGTGACGGAGGAGATCACCGGCTACCTCGTTACCGGCACGGCGGGCGCGGTGCTCTCGGGGCGGTTGTCGTACGCGCTGGGGCTTGAGGGCCCTGCGGCGACGGTGGACACGGCCTGTTCGTCGTCGCTGGTGGCGATCCACATGGCCGCGCAGGCGCTGCGGGCGGGGGAGTGCTCGCTGGCGCTGGCGGGTGGGGTGACGGTGATGGGCACCCCCGGTCTCTTCGTGGAGTTCTCGCGGCAGCGGGGGCTGGCGGCGGATGGGCGGTGCAAGTCGTTCGCCGGGGCCGCGGATGGTACGGGGTGGGGTGAGGGCGTTGGTGTGCTGCTGCTGGAGCGGTTGTCGGATGCGCGGCGGAACGGGCACAGGGTGCTGGCGGTGGTGCGGGGTTCTGCCGTCAAC
>NZ_JBSFMM010000429.1:0-4268 GCF_053599555.1 Streptomyces sp. NPDC000941 | reverse complement strand
GGAGGTGACCCGCGCCGGGCGGGTGCCCCAGCGGGGGGGGCCGCCCCCCCCCCCGCGCGCCTCGGACCGGCCCACCTGCGTCTACGTGGAGACCGAAACGGCCGGCCCGGTGCCAGGCGCGCCCGCCGCCCAGGCGTGGTGGGACGTGCCCGTCGCCCAGACTGCGACCCGCCCCGCGGCCGTCAAGGCCCGCGAAACCTACGACCGGCAGGCCGCGGCCCGCCGCCGCCACCTCTGACCGCCTCCCTGATCGGTCATCGTCCGGTTTACGAAGAGAAAGGCTCCGCACCCATGAAGACCGTCAACCACTGGATCGGTGGCAAGCCCGTCGACGGCGCGTCGGGCGAGTACGGCCCGGTCTACAACCCGGCGACCGGCGCTCAGGACACCCGGGTGGCGTTCGCCTCCGTGGCCGAGGTGGACGCGGCCGTCGCCGCCGCCAAGGAGGCATTCGCCACCTGGGGCACCATCTCGCTGGCCAAGCGCACCGCGATCCTCTACAAGTACCGCGAGCTGCTGGACGCCCACCGCGACGAGATCGCCGCGCTGATCACCGCCGAGCACGGCAAGGTGCACTCCGACGCCCTCGGCGAGGTGGCCCGCGGCCTGGAGATCGTCGAGCTCGCGTGCTCCATCGCGGAGAAGCTGAAGGGCGAGCTGTCCACCCAGGTCTCCACCGGGGTCGACGTCGCCTCGATCCGCCAGCCGCTCGGCGTCGTCGCCGGCATCACGCCGTTCAACTTCCCGGCCATGGTGCCGATGTGGATGTTCCCGGTGGCCATCGCCTGCGGCAACACCTTTGTGCTCAAGCCCAGCGAGAAGGACCCCTCGGCCTCCCGGCGGCTGGCCGAACTGGCCGCCGAGGCGGGCCTGCCGGACGGCGTGCTCAACGTCGTCAACGGCAACAAGGTGGCCGTCGACCGGCTCCTGGAGCACCCGGACATCGCCGCCGTCAGCTTCGTCGGCTCCACCCCGATCGCCCGGTACATCCAGGCCAAGGCCATCGAGCACGGCAAGCGGGTGCAGGCGCTCGGCGGCGCCAAGAACCACATGCTGGTACTGCCCGACGCCGACCTGGACTTCGCCGCGGACAACGCCATCAACGCGGCGTACGGCTCGGCCGGCGAGCGCTGCATGGCCGTGTCCGTCGTGGTCGCGGTGGGCGACACCGGCGACGAGCTGGTCAAGAAGATCGCCGACCGCGCCGCCAGGCTCCGCATCGGCCCCGGCGACGACCCGGCCTCCGAGATGGGCCCGCTCATCACCAAGGAGCACCGCGACAAGGTCGCCTCGTATGTGCACGGCGCCGCGGCTCAGGGCGCCGAGGTCGTGGTCGACGGGACGGGATACTCGGTCGAGGGCCACGAAAACGGCTTCTTCATCGGTGTCTCGCTCCTGGACAAGGTCCCCACCACCGCCGACGCCTACCGCGACGAGATCTTCGGCCCGGTGCTGTGCGTGGTCCGCGCCGAGACGTACGACGAGGCCATCGAGCTGATCAACAGCTCGAAGTGGGGCAACGGCACGGCCATCTTCACCCGCGACGGCGGCGCCGCCCGCCGCTTCCAGCTGGAGGTGGAGGCGGGCATGGTCGGCATCAACGTGCCGATCCCGGTCCCCGTCGGCTACCACTCCTTCGGTGGGTGGAAGGACTCGCTCTTCGGCGACCAGCACATCTACGGCAACGACGGTGTGCAGTTCTACACCCGCGGCAAGGTCATCACCACCCGCTGGCCGGCGCCGTCGGAGGAGGTCGGCATCAACCTCGGGTTCCCGAAGAACCACTGAGGACCTGTCAGAGTCGGGCCCCCGCCGGTGCACATCCGGCGGGGGCTCGCTTCGATGGTTGGGGCTGCGCGGGGCAGGCTGGCGACGCGGGGTCGTAACGACACGGCGACGGCCCCCGCCGGGTGACGGGAGCCGATCACCGTTCCCCTGTGACAGACCAGGGGTACCGTTCTGGTGTCGATGCAGAACGGAGACCAGTATGCCCCCGAACATTGACGAGCACACGGGTGCACGCGTCGCGCGCGCCCGCAAAGTCCGCCGATTGACACAGCGCGAGTTGGCCGACCTCTCGCACGTCTCCTACAGCACCCTGACCAAAGTGGAACAGGGTGTCCTGCCCGCGAGTCCGTCCGTGACCGGCGCGCTCGCTCGTTCCCTTTCCGTTCCGGTTACCGAACTGACCGGACAGCCTTACCTCGAAGAGCTGCGGCAGGACCAGCTGGACGGCCTGATCAACCCCATCCGCGAGGCCCTGAACATCTACGACCTTGGCCCCGACCCGGACGTGACACCGCGCCCGGTAGAGGAATTGGAAGCGCACGCGGAGAAGCTGTGCGCCATGGTCCGCGCGACGAACATCAAGCAGGTCGCCGCTGACCTTCCCGGCCTGATTCATGAGGCAACGACGACGGCGCACACGAACCCGGATGACCGGAACTGGCAGTTGCTGGCGAGCGCATACCGGACCGCGTACGACGTGACGACGAAGCTCGGGTTTCCCGACCTGTGCACGGTGGCGCTGGACCGAATGGACTGGGCAGCGCAGCGAGCCTCTGACCCGGTGCTGGGCGGGATGCGTCAGTACCTGCGGGCGCTCGCCTATCTCCGGGCGAGCGACTACCGGACAGGCAATCGGCTTGTCGGGTTGGGCATGGCCACCTTGGAGCAGGCGGAGCCGGGGCGCGTGGCCGACGTCGTCATCGGACAGCTCCACCTCGGCGCCGCCGTGCTGGCGGGACGTAACAAGGACAAGGACGCCGCAGAAGGACACCTCGGCGAGGCAGGGCGCATTGCGGAGCGGACGGGTCCCGCTGAGACGGTCCACTGGCTGTCATTTGGCCCGACCAACGTAGGCGTACACCGAGTCAGCGTGCTGGCAGAACTCGACCTGTACTCCGAGGCTGTTCACTGCGGACAAGAGGTCACGATCCCGGACGGGTGGCCGCCGTCCCGGCTCGCGCATCACCACTCCGAGGTCGCTAGAGCGCAGATGTGGACGGGGCGCACGGACGCGGCGTTCAAAAGCTTGTTGAAGGCGCGCAAGCTCGCACCACAACAGACGCGGTACCACCCCACAGTGCGCGAGACATACGCCGGGCTGGAGGCAGCGAGGCGCAGGATGCCGGACACCTTCAGCAACTACGGCTCATGGCTGGGCATGTGATGTGACGCAGCGTCAACCGATGGCCGGGGCTATCAGCGACGTCTGATAGTTCCGGCCTCTGCATGTCGGCACGATGCGAGGGTCAGAAGACCCCCGCGACCGTGCGACCGGCCCGGGGGCAATGGCCCACAACTCCTGTGAGGTTGATGAGCGTGGCCTACGCTATCGCCTGGATCTTCGAAGCGCTGCTACGGCTGGTGTTACCGCCGTCCGGCCGTCACCGCGTGGCCGACACTGCCGACGGCCGTCCCGCTGTGCAGCACCGGCACGCGCCGACGATGCGCACAGCGCACGTACCCGACACACCGTCACGACGCATGGCGGCGGAGCGCGCCGACGCCTCAGCCGTCCAATTCCGCCCGGCCTTCGGACCGCCGGATGGTCACGACGCGGACATGGTCCGGCCCTATGTCTTCGCGCACGAACGGCAGCAGCGGCTGGAGCCCGCCGAGCGCCGGCTGCGGCGGCAGCGTCGGCGGGCACTGTGGCTGGCCGTGCACGGCATCGACATCGGGCCGCGCTGGATTCACGGTGTGCGGGTGGTGGCGTAGATGAACACGCCGACGAATTCCCCGCCGCAGCAGGGACAGGGCGACGGCCAGCCGGTACAGCAGGGCGGCGACGCCCGCCCGACCCTTGAGGAACTGCGGCAGCAATCTGTCGTTCTGAGCGAACAGATCGCTCAGCATCTGGGGCGGGGGGCGAAGTGAGACACGCACCCAACCCCAACGTCGATTGCGCCCGATGACGTGCCAGGGGGAAGCAGTGAAGAACGGCGGGGACTGGACCAAGGTCCTGCCCAGTCTCGCGGTCGGCGTGGTGGTCTACGACCGGCGTTACGAGATGCCCGGGACCATCGCCGACTTTGACGGGCCGATGGTGTGCCTCACCCGCCCCACGGGCCTCGCGTGGCGGTCGCACTGTGTCTCGGTGCGACCCGCTACGGCGTACGAGCGGCGGCAGCTACGGGCCATTGCCGAACTGCACGCTCAGCGCCAACGAGGCACAGCCTCCGCACCTCCCTACCAGAAGCTCTGACCGCCATTTGCGGTGAGTTTGAGACGACGACACGCCGACGCCACGGCGTGTCGTCGTC
>NZ_JBSFMM010000428.1:0-4319 GCF_053599555.1 Streptomyces sp. NPDC000941 | reverse complement strand
GGCCAGATCAGCCCGATCACCTACGAACAGCGATCAACTAATAAGCTGGCCACCGCCGCATGACAACCGGTGTCCACAATCATGGGGAAGCCCCCCATGACGCGCGCCCAGTCGGAAGGCTGCCATCCGGCATGTGCGAGGTCGGCGAGAGCGCGGACGTGGTGCACTTGCACGTTGCCCTTGCTTCCGCAGATCTCGCAGGTATCCGCCAGGAGTCTCGCGATGAGTTCCTTTTGCGGGTAGTCCACCCGGACCGGCTCACGATCAGCGAGTTCTGCCGCTCGCTGTCGTTGGAGCGGAATCCCGCCGAACCGCGCGACCAGTGGTTTCCTGTTCTTCCGCTCGATGCGGGCCTCGAAACAGACGCGGGGCCCGTTTGGGGTGTCGATTCTGGCCTTGTGCCTGGCGGCCATTTTCGGCACCGATGAACGGTGCTTGGCCGCAAGAGTCTTGAGCATGGATGTCTCCATGACCCATTGCAGCCGGTGCAGCCGGAAGACGTCTCCGGCAAGCAGGTAGTACTGGACCACGCCCCGATAGACGGCACCGAAGGTTGCAACGATCGCATGATCGCTGCTGTTGATCAGAGCCTTTCTCTTCGCGGGTTTGCCGCGGGCGAGATAGGGGGCGCACTTGGCTTTGATCACGTCCCGGGGGACGCGCAAGGAGATCTGGCCGTTGACCCGTCGGTAACGGCCAGTCTTCTTCGTGTCGTTGTGCTGGATCGTGATCTCGTAGCCGAGGAACCTCGCTGCCCGGGTACGGGCGTGAGTGATCAGCGTCTTGTCCTGGGACAGTTCCAGATTGAGTTCATCACGTAGGAACTGGGCCAGGCGTTGCTTGATCTGCTCGGCCTCGACTTTCGGTCCGGCAAAACCCAGGAGATGATCGTCTGCGTAGCGGACATAGCGCAGCCTGCGGTATCCCGGATCGTTCGGATCCGAGCTCGGCAGGCTGACCATCCGCTGACGCAGCACCCGAGCCTGGGCCCGGTCGCCGCGCCGTCGGGCCTTTGCCAGCAGATTCTGCAACTCCAGATACGCCGGGTTGCGGGTCCGGCGGTCTCCTCGGGTGTACTCCGGAATCAGAACTGTTTCGACGAACTCGTCCAGCTTGTGCAGGTAGATGTTGGACAGGATCGGGGAGGCCACTCCGCCTTGCGGCGCTCCGGAAAGTGTGGCGCCCCACCTCCAGTCCTCAAGGTATCCGGCTGTCAGCATGTGGCGCACCAGCCGCAGAAACCGCTGGTCATGGATCTTCTCGCCGAGGATCGACAGCAGGACCCCGTGGTCCAGGCTGCCGAAGCAGTCGGCGATGTCCCCTTCGATGAACCAGGAACTCCCGGTCCAGGTGTGGTCCACCTCCCGCAGTGCGGTGTGGCAGCCCCGACGGGGACGAAATCCATGCGAGCGGTCGGAGAACGTCGGCTCGTAATACGCCTCAAGTAACAGGCGGACCACTTCACCGACGAGCTTGTCCGACCAGGTCGGCAGCCCCAGCGGACGTGTCTTCCCGTTCTTCTTCGGGATATCGACGCGCCGGACCGGACGGAAGCGGTAGCGCTCGTAACGCATCGCTTCAATGATCCGGTCGATCTTTCGCTGGGACATACCGTCCACGGTTTCCGGTGTGACCCCGGGCGTCATCGCACCGTGGTTGGCGTAGATACGCCCGTAGGCCAGCAGATACAACTGCGGGTTGAACAGCTGTCGATACAGTTCATCGCACGGCAGGCCGCGCCTGCCGCGTCCACGCAGGACACCCAGCACCGTTTTGGCGCTCTGCATTCCGCATACCTCCCGAGTCTCGGGTGTCCGAATCACCTGGCCCCCTTCGCCCGATGCGGACGGCTTTCCCGTCCTCCCTGGCCGGGCGTTAATCCGGCGACTACTACGGGGCCTCCGTCGCCATAGGATTCTCATCCCGTAGGCGATCCCACGTTCGTCTCTGTCTGTACGTTCTAGCGCGACACAGGCGTCCCACTCATCTCCTTGAATGTCCTCGTTGGACATCGCCCCGCGCACCGGAAGTTGCCCCGGCCGCACCATACGAAGCCAAAGCAGAGCGCGGCGCCGGTTGCAGCTGCCTTTCCGACGGATGGGAACTTGCATCTTCTGGAGATTGGGCTTCAAACAATCCAGTCTTCGCCATATCGCGCGGGCCACCCCGTGCACCGTGCCTGACAACTGACCCCGGTCACTGGTTTTCTGACATGCTCTTGTCCCCTTCACCTTTCGGATCCAGGTAAGTCATCGGGCCCAGGAACCTCCTCCCGAGTTCCTCCCGGCTGAACCGGGGATACAAACAGAGCGCCTCGTGGCGCACAAAGTCCTCTCCACGACGCAGCGGTAGGTGCCCAGGCCGGTGCCGTGCAGGGTGCCGCGGCGGGCAATCGCGGGCACGATGCCGCGGGCGCGGACCTGGTCGCGGTAGATGTCGTGGTCGTAGCCGCGGTCGGCGTACAGCGAGACGGGCTTGCGGCGGGGGCGACCGACTCGGCCGCGGACCGGCGGGATCGCGTCGAGCAGGGGCAGGAGTTGGGTGACGTCGTTGCGGTTGCCGCCGGTCAGCAGGACGGCGAGCGGGGTGCCGTGCCCGTCGGTGATCAGATGGTGCTTCGAGCCGGCCCGGCCCCGGTCGACCGGCGACGGGCCTGTGTGCTGCCCCCTTTTAACGCCCGGACGTGCGAGGAGTCGACCACGCAACGGGACCAGTCCAGCCGCGACGCCGCATTCAGTTCGGCCAGCAGGACCTCGTGCAGCCGCTGCCACACGTCCGCCTCGTTCCAGTCCCGCAGCCTGCGCCAGCACGTCATGCCCGAGCCGAAGCCGAGGTCCTGCGGCAGGTACTCCCACTGGATCCCGGTGTGCAGCACGTAGAGGATGCCGCACAGCACGTCCCGGTCCGGCAACGGCTTGCGACCCGGATACCGGAACCTGCGCTCACGCTGCGGCAGCAGCGGCTCCAAGTGATTCCACAGCTCATCCGACACGATCCACGGCGACGTTCCCACACCCGACCGAACGCTCAACTCCCGCCCCGGACACGGCGATCAGCGCCGATCCACCTCATTGTGTTAGCCCCTATTAGGTGGCGCCGGAGTCCCCCTGGCTTGCCACGCTCGCCGACCGCTCTTGGGGGGTGACCTCCCCTGGCCACGCCCTGAGCTGGTCGAACGTTTCCTTCCGGCGCCTCCAGGCCCTCACCACACACCGGCGCGAGCAGTAGACGGCGTTCGAGCGCCGGTCGACGCCGGCCACCCAGCGGGCCCGCACTCGGGACACTCGACCTCGCCCCCCACCGCCCTGCACGGCCGCCAGGCGCTTGCGCAACCGGCGTTCCGTACGCCACTGCCTGGCACGACACACTGCGGAACAGAACAAGGCGTCACGCCGCGAACCTGGCCTCAGCCGGCCGTCGCAAGCCCGACAGTTCCTCTCCCCGCCCTGGCCCATTGCCCTTGGACACCACGCCAACGTAGAACTCAAGGTCACTCAGATCCGGGGATCAGAGACACGTACTTACCTTGACTCTGAAGCTCCTATATAGATCGTCAAGCGGCTGGAGATGTCGATAGTGTGCTGCTGAAGGCGCTGGTGAGGTGGTGATAGACCTCTCGCGCGACGAAGCGCTTGAGGCATCTGAAGATGTCCTTGGTCTTGAGCCCTTCGAGGGTGCGTCGTGCGACGTAGTCGCGGGTGCGGGGCGAGCACTGTCAGGCAGCTGGTGTTTCACCGCCTCGTGATGGCGAACCCGAGCCCGGTCACCAGCACTGCGGCAGCTGTCAAACCGACTCCCAGCGGCGCAGCGAGTGCCGGGTGCTGGTAGGTGACGTAGACCAGAGCCGTGGCGACAATCAGGATCACTGCCAGGGCAAGCAACAACAAGTACACCCGTATGTCGTGATCCCGATCATCACGGTGCTGGGTGTCCGGGTCAGTGGTCATTCGGACCCTCCTTCGGGTTCAGGCATGCGGGAAGCGCCATGCGGCATGGGGGTGAAGCGCGGTTCGGGTCGGGACGAAAAGGAGTCAGTCACGGCAACCTCCTCAGAGATCGAACTTCGCCTATGCGATGTCAGCTGGTTTGTGTCGGTGTTCCCCCGACCGGCCGAGCGCCTGGTGCGCAAGCACGCGCGCGTGGAACGTCCGCGCGCCCTCCAGGTAGGGACCGGAGAGCGCCTGGTAGACCTGCTCCTGTACGCGCATGTAGGGCAGCAGCCGCTCGGTCTCGGGAAGGTCGGGCAGCGCCTCCGAGGGGTGGTTGAGCGCGTCCCGCAGTACGTGCAGGGGTTTCCAGCGGCGGCCGAGCCGGTCCAG
>NZ_JBSFMM010000427.1:0-4330 GCF_053599555.1 Streptomyces sp. NPDC000941 | reverse complement strand
CTACATCGAAATCGGCCCCGACCCCGTCCTGATCCCGGGCGCCCAACACACCCTCGACGCACTCGACACCCCGCCCGCGCACCCGCCCGTCCTCACCCCCACCCTCACCCGCACCCAGCCCGAGACGAACGCCCTCGCCCGCGCCCTCGCTACCCTCCACACCACCCACACCCCCGTCGACTGGACCCCCTGGCACCCGACCGCCCACACCATCGACCTCCCCACCTACGCCTTCCAGCACCAGCCCTACTGGCTGCGCGTGGACGGCGGACCGGGCGACCTGCGCAGCGCGGGGCTCACCTCGGTGGCGCACCCGCAGCTCGGCGCCGCCGTCGAACTCGCCGACGGCGGCCTGGTGATGACCGGCCGCCTCCCCGCCGCCGGAAGCGGCGGCGGCTGGCTCGCCGACCATGTCGTCGCCGAGGCCACTCTCGTCCCGGGCGCGGCCCTGGTCGAGTGGGCGCTGCGGGCGGCCGACGAGGCGGGCTGCGGCGGTGTCGAGGAGCTGGCGCTCCAGGTCCCGATGGCGCTCCCCGCGTCCGGCGGGCTGCGCGTGCAGGTCGTGGCGTACGCCCCGGGCGAGGACGGCCGCCGCGAGGTGGGCGTGCACTCCCGCCCCGACGGGGAGGCCTCCGCCCCCTGGACCTGCCACGCCACCGGGTATCTCGCCCCGGCGGCCCCGGAACCTGACCCGGCGGGCTCGTCGCTGGCGGGGGCCTGGCCGCCGCCGGGCGCCGAGCCGGTCGCGGTGGACGGCTTCTACGACCGCGCCGAGGCGCTGGGGTACGGCTATGGCCCGGCGTTCCGGGGCCTGACCGCCGCCTGGCGCCACGGCGAGGACCTGCTCGCCGAGGTCACGCTGCCCGAGGCGGCACACGAGGGCGCGGGCGGCCTCGGCATCCACCCGGCGCTGCTGGACGCGGCCCTGCACCCGGTGGCGCTGGACGCCGAGCGGGGCGGCGACGGGCAGCTGCGGCTGCCGTTCGCGTGGAGCGGCGTCACCCTCTACGCCACGGGCGCGCGCGCCGCGCGGGTCCGCATGTCGCCGCAGGAGCACGGCTTCCGGCTCCTGCTGGCCGACGCGGCAGGCAACGCCGTGCTCGGCGCCGACGCCGTGGTGGTCCGCGCGACGAGCGCCCGCCAGCTCCGCGAAGCGGGCGCCCGGCGGGTGGACGGGCTGTACACGGTGGCGTGGACCCCGCTGCCGCCGACGGAGATTCCCGCGCCCGACACCGGCGACCTGGCGGTCCTGGGCAGCGACGACGACCCGCTCCCGTTCCCCTTCCGCGCCTCGCGGTCCGGGCCCGGCCCTGCGCGTTACGCGGGCATCGACGAACTGCTCCTCGCCACCGCGACGCCCGCCACCGTGCTCGCGGGCGTCCCGGGCGGCGACCCGGAGTCGGCGGACGGGGCGCTCGCCGCCGCCACCGGCGTGCTGTCACTGGCCCGCCGGTGGCTGGAGGAGCCGGAGTTGGCCGACGCCCGGCTGGTGCTCGTCACCCGGGGCGGGATCGCGCCCGGGTCCGGGGACGCCGACGACGGCCCCGACCCGGCGGCGGCGAGCGTGTGGGGACTGGTGCGCAGCGCCCAGTCCGAGAACCCGGGCCGCTTCCTGCTCTGCGACATCGACGGCGGCACCGGTCCTGCCGAGCTGCTGGACGCCGTGCGGCGCGCGGTCGCGCTGGACGAGCCGCAGGTGGCGGTGCGCGGCGGCAACGCGCTGGTGCCGCGCCTGGAGCGGGCGGCGGCGCCGGAGTTGGTGCCGCCGCCGGGTGAGCGGGCCTGGCGGCTCGCGTCCGGCGGCTCGGGCACGGTCGACGGGGTCGAGGTCGTGCCCTGCCCCGAGGCGCTGGAGCCGCTGGCGCCCGGCCAGGTGCGGATCGCGGTGCGCGCCGCCGGGGTCAACTTCCGCGACGTGCTGATCGTGCTCGGGATGTACCCGGACGAGGGCACCTTCCGGGGCAGTGAGGGCGCGGGTGTCGTCCTGGAGGTGGCCGGGGACGTGACCTCGGTGGCCGTCGGCGACCGCGTACTGGGCCTGTTCGAGGGCGCCTTCGGCCCCGTCGCCGTCGCCGACGCCCGCGCGGTCGTGCCGGTCCCGCCCGGCTGGACCGACCAGCAGGCGGCCGCGGTCCCCACGACGTTCCTCACCGCCTGGTACGGGCTGGTGGACCTCGCCGGCCTGACGGCGGGCGAGAAGATCCTGATCCACGCCGCCACGGGAGGCGTGGGCACGGCGGCCGTGCAGATCGCGCGCCACCTCGGCGCCGAGGTCTACGCCACCGCCAGCCCCGGCAAACACCACGTCCTCGACGCCATGGGCATCGACGCCGACCACCGCGCCTCCTCCCGCGACCTCGCCTTCGAAGACGCCTTCCCCCCCATGGACGTCGTCCTCAACAGCCTCGCCGGCGACTTCACCGACGCCTCACTCCGACTCCTCGGCGACGGCGGCCGGTTCATCGAGATGGGCAAGACCGACATCCGCCACCCGGAGGAGATCGCCGCGTCCCACCCCGGCGTTCACTACCGGGCCTACGACCTGGTGCCCGATGCCGGTCTGGATCACGTCGGGGAGATGCTGCGCACGCTCGCCGGCCTCTTCGCCGAGGGCACCCTCCGGCCGCAGCCCGTCCAGGCGTGGCCGCTGGCGAAGGCCCGGCAGGCGCTGCGCCACATGAGCCAGGCCAAGCACACCGGCAAGGTGGTGCTGGACATCCCGCGCACGCCGGACCCCGACGGGACGGTCCTCATCACCGGCGGCACCGGCACCCTCGGCGCCCTGACCGCCGAACACCTCGTCACCACCCACGGCATCACCCACCTCCACCTCCTCAGCCGACGCGGACCCGACGCCCCCGGTGCCGCACAACTCCGCGACAGGCTGCAGACCCTGGGTGCCCACGTCACCATCACCGCCACCGACACCGCCGACCCCACCGCCCTGCGCGGCGTCATCGACGGAATCGACCCCGACCACCCCCTCACCGGCGTGGTCCACGCGGCGGGGGCGCTGGACGACGCCGTGCTGACGGCGCAGACGCCGGAGCGGCTGGCGGCGGTGTGGGCGGCCAAGGCGACGGCCGCCGCCAACCTGGACACGGCCACCCGCCACCTCCCCCTGGCCCTGTTCACCCTCTACTCCTCCGCCGCCGGCACCCTCGGCAGCCCAGGACAGGCCAACTACGCCGCTGCCAACGCCTACCTCGACGCCCTCGCCACCAGGCGACACCACACCGGCCTCCCCGCCACCTCCATCGCCTGGGGCCTGTGGGCGGCCAGCAGCGGCATGTCAGGCGACCTCGGCCAGGCCGACCTCGCCCGCATGAACCGCACCGGCTTCACCCCGCTGTCCACCCCCACCGCGCTGGCCCTCTTCGATGCCGCCCACCGCCACGGCGCCGCGTCCACGCTGGCGCTCGACCTCAACTCCCGAGCCCCGGGTTCACCGCCCTCCGACGCGGTGCCCGCCCTGCTCCGCGGCCTGGCCGCCGCCGGGGCCCCGGCCCGGCCCACCGCAGCCGCCGCGCGGCCCGTCGACTGGGCCGGCCGCCTCGCCGCGCTCACCGAGGCAGAGCGCCACCGCGAACTGCTCACCCTGGTACGCATGCACGCGGCGACCGTCCTCGGGCGCAGCGACCCCTCGGGGGTGCGGGCGGACAGCTCCTTCAAGGAGCTGGGCTTCGACTCGCTCACCGCCGTCGAGCTGCGCAACCGGCTCTCGATGGCCACCGGGCTGCGGCTGCCCGCCGCCCTGATCTTCGACTATCCCGACGCCGGGACCATGGCCCGCTACCTGGAGCAGAAGCTCGCCCCGGCCGACCGGCCCGCCTCCGAACCACCGGCGCGGGCCGATCACCTCGCGCCGATCCTGAACGACCTGACGAGGCTGGAGTCCACCCTCAGCGGCCACACGGTGGACGGCACGTCCCGCGAGACGATCGCGGGCCGGCTCCACGCACTGCTCGCCCGCCTGGAGGGCCGGGGAGACGGCGCGGGCATCGACGGCGAGGCGCTCGCGTCGGCGTCGGACGACGAGATGTTCGCCCTCATCGACCAGCAACTGGGCCCGTCCTGACGGGGAGTGACGGAGAAACCATGTCAGCCACCGAAGATAAGCTGCGCCAGTACCTCAAGCGCGTCACCCTCGACCTCGGCGAGGCCCGCCAGCGCCTGCGCGAGGTCGAGGAGCGCCACCAGGAGCCCATCGCCATCACCGCGATGGCCTGCCACTTCCCCGGCGGTGTCGCCTCCCCCGAGGAGCTGTGGCAGCTGGTGGACAGCGGCACCGACGCCATCGGCCCCTTCCCCGCCAACCGTGGCTGGGATC
>NZ_JBSFMM010000426.1:0-4349 GCF_053599555.1 Streptomyces sp. NPDC000941 | reverse complement strand
CCCGGCGGGCGCCGCCCCGCCGCCCCGTACGCCGACGGCCGCCGGGAGGGAGAGCGCCAGCAGCAGCCCGCCGGCGGCGAGCGCGGTGGTCAGGACGGGGCGCACGCGGGCTGTCGCCCGCCGCCGGGGTGGTGCCAGGCGGAGGAACACGGGGGTCTCCCTGGGGGGCCGGGCGTTGGTTAGGCAACTTTCCTAACAGTCTTTGGACGCTAGAGACGTGAATGCGACATGTCAACACCGCCGCGCCGCGCGAGAGCACGCCCGTACCACCCTGGACAGCGCCGCCGCGCCGCACGAGCGCACGCCTGGATCACCAGTGACAGCACGCCACCCCACACGGGCGTGCACCCGAATCGCCCCCGTACCTCCCCCTCCCCCGTCGGCCCGCTCAGCCGTGCCAGCGCAGCACCGCGCCGAGGCCTCCCGACGGTCCCGTCATGCCCTCAGGCACCATCAGCACCTCGGTGTCCGCCGCCGCGGCCGCGCGCACCAGCGCGTCGTCCGCGCGCGCCGGCTCCGGCGAGGCCACCCCAAGCGCGCGGGCCTGGGCGCGCTGCACGGCCACCTGGTCGACACCGGGGCCCACCCACACCTCGCGGCGGGCGTCCGACCCCGTCTGTCCGATCAGCAGCGTGGCCGCCTGATGGCTGCGTACCGCCTCCACCACGGCCCGCATCCCCTCCGCCGCGCCACCTGGCGTCGAACCGTCATGGGCCCCGCCCACCCCCGGCTCCCCCGGGCGGCCCCGCGCGGCGCGGAAGAGGTCGAGGACGTCCTCCAGGTGGGTGCGGACGTATTCCTCGCGGGCGCGTTCGATCTCCGCTTCGAGCAGTTCCCGGGAGCTGCCCGCGGCCCTGCTGCCGTGCTGCGCCTGCACCGTGCTGGCGCGCAGCGGCTCGGGCAGCCGGTCGTGCACGGCCCTGCGCTCACGCGGGTCGCCGGCCAGGACCAGCAGCCGCGCGTCGCTCTCCGGCCACCGCCGCGCGAGCTCGTCGGCGACGACGTCCGCGGTCTGGTCCAAGGTGTTCTCGACCCGGTTCCGGTAGTGCCACTCGTACCGGTCGGCGGGCACGGAGCGGTGTCCGCGCCCCTGCGGCGGTCCGCCGCTCGCCCGGCCCACGGGGCGCGGGCCGGCGGCGTCGAGCAGTTCGAGATCGGCTCCGGAGCGGTCGACGCGGGCCACCAGGCAGGAGGGCCACTCGCCGCGCAGCGAGGCCAGCGGCGCGACCCGGGGAAGCACCGACCAGGAGGTGTCCACGTCGCGTGGCGAAGTGGCCAGCGGAAGGTCGAGGACCACTTCCCCGCCCGCCGCGAACAGCGCCCGCCCCGCGGACGGCCGCGCCGTCCGCTCGCCCGCCAGCCGCTGCACCAGCGCCTCGCGCGTGGCGGCGTCGGCGCCCTGCCGGGTGAGCTGGTCGCAGACGAACCGCTCACGCAGCCTGCGCCGGGTGGGCGCGTCCTCGGTCGCGCGCGAGGTGTCCAGATAGACGCAGGCCCAGGGACCCGGGCGGTCGAACAGCGGCTTCAGGAATCCAACATCCATGACCTCCCCCATCCCGGGGAAACGCACGAGAGCCGGGGCGCACCCGGAGGAATCCGGAGCCCCCGCCCCGTTCCTGAACCCCAGGATCCCTCCACCGGTCCCCGAGCGCCAGGCACGTCCTGGCGCGCCATCGACGAGCTGTCCCGCCTAGAATTGACGGTGTGACTCGCTCCAACGAGGAGGTCGAGGCGCTGCTTCGGGAGTACGCGGACCTCCTTCTGATCACCGGCGGGGACGCGTTCAAGGCGCGTGCCTACGAGAAGGCCGCCCGGGCGATCGGCGGCTACCCACGCGATGTGTCGGAGCTCGACGCGAAGGGGTTGCGGGAGATCCCCGGGGTGGGCAAGTCGATCGCCGACAAGGTCGTGGAGTATCTGCGCACCGGCAGCGTGCCCGCCGTCGACGAGGTGCGCGCAGCGATCCCGGCCGGGGTGCGACAGCTGACCGCCATCCCGGCCCTCGGGCCGAAGAAGGCCATGCTGCTGTACGAGGAGTTGCACATCGCGTCCATCGACCAGCTCTCCGACGCGATCCACGACCACAAGCTGCGCGATCTGAAGGGCTTCGGCCCCAAGACGGAGGAGAACATCCTCCACGGCATCGCCCTCATGCAGGCCGCCGGGGACCGGGTCCCGCTGAACGCGGCCATGAGCGTGGCCGATGACATCGTGGCCGAGCTGTCCCGGGTGACCGGCTGCGAGGCCTGCGAGTACGCGGGGTCCCTGCGGCGGATGAAGGAGACCGTCGGCGATATCGACATCCTGGTCGCGGCGGACGAATCGATCCCCTTCATGGAGGCCTTCACCCGGCTGCCGTACACCGCCGAGGTCATCGCGCACGGGGAGAAGAAGACCTCGATCCGCACCACCAAGGGACTGCAGGTGGACCTGCGAGTGCTACCCCTGGACTCCTGGGGCGCGGGGTTGCTGTACTTCACCGGGTCCAAGGCCCACAACATCCGCGTCCGCGCGATCGCGATGCGCCACGGCCTCAAGCTCTCCGAGTACGGGCTCTTCGACGCCAAGAGCGGGGAGCGGATCGCCTCGCGCAGCGAGGAGGACGTGTACGCCAGGCTCGGCATGGACTGGATCCCGCCGACGCTGCGGGAGGACCGCGGCGAGGTCGAGGCCGCCTTGAACGGGCGGCTGCCCCCACTGTTGACGGAGTCGGATCTGCGCGGCGATCTGCACACCCATACGAACCTCACCGACGGCCTCGAACCGCTGGAGGAGATGATCGCGGCGGCCCGGCGGCGCGGTTACGCGTACTACGCCGTCACCGACCACGCGCCGAAGCTGTATATGCAGCAGATGACCGATGAGAAGATCCTGGCCCAGCGCGAGCGGATCCGGGATCTGGACCGGAGGCGGGGGCGCGGCGGGATGCGGCTGCTGCACGGCGTGGAGCTGAACATCGACGTCCAGGGGGACGTGGACTGGCCCGACGACTTCCTCGAGGGCTTCGACCTGTGCGTGGCCTCGGTGCATACGCAGTTCGGCCTGGCGCGGGACGAGATGACCCGGCGGCTGCTGCGGGCCTGCGAGAATCCCAACGTCAACATCATCGGCCATCCGACGACCCGGCTGATCGGGAAGCGGCCGGGCATCGACGCCGATCTGGACGAGGTGTTCGCGGCGTGTGCCCGCACCGGCACCGCGCTGGAGATCAACGCGCACCCGGACCGGCTGGACCTGTCGGACGAGAACATCCTGCGGGCCAGGGAACACGGCGCGAAGTTCGCGGTGGACAGCGACGCGCACTCGACCCTCGACATCGACGCCCTGCGTTACGGTGTCGGGACGGCGCAGCGCGGCTGGCTGACCCCCGATGATGTGATCAACACCTGGCCGCTGACCCGGCTGCGGCGTTTTCTGCGCAAGGATCGCCAGGATCGCAAGGACGGGCACGGCTGAACACCACAGAAGACCCCGAGCATCCCGCACACCCCGCGCAGCAGGCGCCGGGCGCGGACACGCTGCGCGAGCTGGACGTGCGGGTGAGCGGCTGCCGTGCCTGCCCGCGGCTGGTGCGGTGGCGGGAGGAGGCCGCCCGTATCAAGCGCCCGGCCTATCGGGAGTGGGACTACTGGGCCCGCCCGGTGCCGGGGTTCGGACCGGAGGGCGCGGCGCTCGCCATCATCGGTCTGGCCCCGGCCGCGCACGGCGGCAACCGCACCGGCCGGATGTTCACCGGCGACCGTGCCGGGGACTTCCTGTACGCGGCGCTGCACGCGATCGGCCTGGCCAACCAGCCCGAGGCGACCCATCGGGGCGACGGCCTGGAACTGCGCGGGGTCAGGATCACCGCGCCCGTGCACTGCGCCCCGCCGGCCAACCGGCCCACGACCGGAGAGCGTGACACCTGCCGTCCCTGGCTGGTCCAGGAACTGCGGCTGCTGCGGCCGACGTTGCGCTCGGTGGTGGTGCTGGGCGGGTTCGGCTGGCAGGCGGCGCTGCCCGCGCTCGCCGCCGCCGGCTGGGAGGTGCCCCGCCCGCGCCCGTCGTTCGCACACGGTGCGCGGACCACGCTGCGGGCGGTGGGGGCGGGGGCGCCGCTGCGGGTGTTCGGCTGCTACCACGTCAGCCAGCAGAACACCTTCACCGGGCGGCTCACCCCGGCGATGCTGCAAGACGTGCTCCGCTCGGCGGCGGAGGCGGCCGGGTTGTAGCCCCTCCGTGCCGACGGAGACGGGCCGCCGACGCGTTGAGTCGTCGGCGGCCCGGGGGGGGGGGGGTCGTGGTGCCACGCACTGGGGCCGGTGGGCGCCCGGGCCCTCAGATCGGAATAGCACACCTCATAACACCAC
>NZ_JBSFMM010000425.1:0-4415 GCF_053599555.1 Streptomyces sp. NPDC000941 | reverse complement strand
CTCGGCGGCGGGGGCGCCGCGGTGCGGCGTCGGCGCCTCGTCGTACCGGCCCTCCGGCTCGGCCCCGGGCTCGTCGGGCTCGTCGATGTCAAGCGGCGGGTAGCCGGCCAGCGACGGCAGCAGCTCGTGCAGCCGGGCCGCCAGCTCGGAGGCGCGCAGCCGGGAGGCGGGCGCCTTGGCGAGGCACTGGAGCAGCAGCTGCCACAGCTCGTCGGGGATGCCGGGCAGCGGCGCGACGGTCTCCGTCACATGGCGGCGCAGGATCGCGCCGGGGTGGCCGCCGCCGAAGGGAGTGAAGCCCGCCAGGAGCTCGTACAGGACGGTGGCGAGGGCGTACACGTCCACGCTGGCCCGCGGCGGCAGCCCCTCGACGATCTCGGGGGCGAGATAGTCCGGGGTGCCGATGACGCTGCGCGGGTTCTGGACCCGGCCCTGGGCGGTGCCCTGCGGGCGCACCCGGCGCGGCGCGTCGACGAGCCGGGCCACACCGAAGTCGGTGAGCAGGGCCGGGTGGGAGCCACCGGGGCCGAGCGGACCCTGCATGTCCAGCAGGACGTTCTCCGGCTTGACGTCGCGGTGCACGATCCCGGCCGCGTGGGCCGCGGCCAGGGCGTCGGCGATGTCCGCGGCGATGGCGACCGCCGCCTCGGGGGCCAGCCGCCGCTCGCGGTCGAGCCGGGTGCGCAGATCGGTGCCGCGCACCAGGTCCATGACCAGGGCCAGGTCGTTTCCGTCGACGACGAGGTCGCGTACGCCGACCACCCGGGGGTGGTCCAGGCTCAGCAGCGCGGTGCGCTCCTGTACGAAGCGGCCGACGAGCTCCTGGTCGGAGGAGAGCTCCTCGTGCAGGAGCTTGATGGCGACCGGGCCCTCGGGACCCTCGCCCAGCCACACCGTGCCGGCACTGCCGCGGCCCAGGACCTGGTTGGCGGTGTACCGGCTGCCGATCTTCCGTGACAAGACTGCTCCGACTCCTCCGACAGGGGCACGTTGGCGACAAAGCTACGCGGCTACCGGCAGGTTGGGGGCCTCGGACAGCGCCAACTGTCCGCTTCTGCGCGGAAAACACCCTTCAGATGTCGACAAATCCCCTTAGTGGCGGGGCCCTTGGGCGCGGGCCCCGCGCCGTACTTGGGGCTGGGTCAGCTGGGTCAGCTGGGCCCGCCGAGCTTGGAGATCCAGTCCTTCACCTCGGTGATCCAGTCGGTGACCGCGTCCCAGTAGCTCTTGCCCTCGGCGACCCAGTCCTTGAGCGGGGTCAGCTCCCAGATCAGCCAGGAGCCCACGATCAGGATCACGATCACGAACAGACAGCCCTTGAGGCACCCCATACCGGGGATCTTCATCGGGCTGGAGCTGCGCTGCCGGGGCTGGCGCGGCTCGGGCTGCTGCGGCTGCTGGGGCGGCGGCGCGTAGCGCTGGGGCTGCGGCTGCTGGGGGTGGTGCGGCGCCGGGGCGTAGTTCTGGGGCTGCTGCTGGGCGTACGGGGGCGGCTGCTGGCGCCTCTGCTGCCTGCGCGGCGGCTGCTGGGGCTGCTGCGGCTGGTACTGCTGGGGCTGCTGGTACTGCGGCGGCTGCTGCGGGGCGGGGCGGCGCTGGGGGCGGCGGCGCAGCGGGTCCTGGCTCGGGTCGAGGTACTGGACCTGCGTCTGCTCGTTGCGGTCGCGGGCCGCGCGCAGCTGGTTCTGCCAGGGGTGCGGATCGTCCGGACCCTGGCCGGGCGGCACGGGCGGCATCGCGCGGGTCGGGTCGGCGCCGGAGGCCGGGCCGGAGCCGGCGGGCAGCACCTGGGTGGGGTCGGCGTTCGCACCGCCGCCGGGGCCGCCGCCCGGTCCGCCGGTCTGGGGCAGCACGCTGGTGGCCGCGGCGGGGTCGAAGGCGCCCGACGCGTTGGACGGGAGCACCTGGGTCGGGTCGGCGGCGCCCCCGGGGTCGGCGTTCGGCACCGGGGCGGGCGCCGGGTCCGGGGCGAGCAGCGCGCCGACGCCGAGCGCGGCCTCGGCCTGCGCGGGCGTGGCGTGCACCCCGACGCCCGCGGCGACCACGCGCAGCCCGCGGGCCAGGCTCTCGGCGCTGGGCCGGTCCTCCGGGCTCTTGCGCAGACAGCGCTCTATGACCGTCCACAGGGGCTCGGGCACGGTGGTGGGGCGGCGCGGCTCCTCGCTCAGATGCCGGTGCAGCACCTCGAGCGCCGTGTTGCCCGCGAACGGCGGACGGCCGGTGACCAGCTCGTACAGCATGATCCCGGCGCCGTAGATGTCCACCGCGGAGGTCTGCGGGCGGCCCTCGGCGGACTCCGGTGCCACATACGCGGGCGTGCCGACGAACTCATGGGTGCGGGTGAGGCCCGGCGAGTCCGCGAGGCGCGCGATGCCGAAGTCGGTCAGCATCGGGTGCATCTCCTCGCCCTCGCCCGTGCCGGCCAGCAGCACGTTGGCGGGTTTGAGGTCGCGGTGCACAACGCCGTCCGCGTGGCTGGCGGCGAGCGCGTCGGCGATCTGGGCCATCAGCAGGGCGGCGGCCACGGGGGTGAACGGGCCGTTGCTACGCAGGTAGTTGTGCAGGTCCGGGCCGTCGATCAGGTCCATGACCAGGGCGAGCAGATCGCCCTCGACGACCAGGTCGCGAGTGCGGACGATGTTGGGGTGGGTGAGCCGCAGCAGCACGGAGCGCTCGCGCAGGAAGCGCATCACGATCTCCGCGTCGTTTGCCAGCTCTTCCTTGAGGACCTTGATCGCGACGGTCTCGCCGGGCTGCCCGGCCACGGCGGCCTCGGAGCCTGCCGCCTCCCGCTGGCGGGCTCGCCAGACGGTGCCCGTGGCTCCGCGTCCGAGCGGCTCCTCGAGCAGGTACTTGCTGCCTACCGGCCGCACGTCATGCGCTCCCTGGTCGTGGTCCATGTTGTCTGCGTTGTCTGCGTCCTGCCGACAGCTGGTTGTTCATGTCGCCGACATCGCCTGCGTCGGCCCCACTGTAGTGGGGCCGTACGACATGCCGTACTGATCTCCGTACGAGCCGCGGATGAGCCGCGGATGAGCCGCGCAGAGCACGGCTTGCGGGGAAGACGCACGATCCGGACAGATGGTTGCCAAGGTCGGGCGGATCCGTAGCATTCGACGCCATCCGATGCCACAAAGGACAACCGACAGACAGCCACCCAGTCACAATCAACCACTTTCGGCCAGTCAGCCGACCAATCAAGATCATGAAGCGACGGTCGGCGGGCGGAATGTCAGTGGCAGGTGCGAGGATGCAGGCAGCACGGATGCGGTGGGGAGCCGGGGGGACCCCCGCGCGCCGTGCCCGTACGCGCGTGCTCGTGCGCCCGTACGGAGCTTGACGGAGCTTGTACGTGCCGACGCGCCTGGGGGCGGTGGGGGGAAACGGCGCCCCTGCCCGGCCCCCCGGACAGAAGGGACCGTTGACGGCTATGCAGATTCGGCTGACCGTCCTCGGGCCGCGCAGCGCCCACCCGAGCCGTCCGGGCCAGGCCGTGCCCGGCCACGCTCACACCGGACCCTGCACCGTGGATGTGCTGGTGACCGCCCCGGCCGGCACCGCCCTCGCTTCGGTGGCCGGCGGGCTGGCCGCCGCCCTCGCCGCCTCCGGCTGCGACGCGGGCGGCAGCGGCGGCGCCGTGCTGTACGTGGGGGCCGAGCGGCTTGACGCACAGCGCTGCGCGGTCGGCGAGCCGCCCCTGGTGGACGGCGCGGTCCTCGCGCTGAACGGCCCGGCGGACCCCGACCGCTATCCCGGTTACCCCGGCTACCCGGGCCTGCCGGAGGCCGCGGCACCGGACGCGACCGTCCGGCTCGACGTGGTGGCGGGGCCCGACGCGGGCGGCGTCCATCTGCTGCACGGCGGCCAGGTCCGCATCGGCCGCTCCGCCGACGCGGACGTCCCCCTCGACGACCCCGATGTGTCCCGGCTGCACTGCGCGGTGACGGTCGCCGACGACGGCCGGGTCACCGTCACCGACCTCGGCTCGACGAACGGCACGGCGGTCGGCGGCGCACCCGTCGGCCCCCACGCCGTCCCCCTGCCTCCGGGCGCCCTGCTGCGCATCGGCGAATCCGCCCTGCGGCTGCACACCCCGTCCCCCTCCCCCGCCCCGCCCGAGCGCCTTCCGGCCCACCCGGACGGCGAGGGCCACCTACGGGTCGTCCCGGAGGCGCACCCGGGCGCGGCCCCCGAAGCCCCGTCCCACGCCCCCGCGGCCACCACGACGGGCCAGGGCGACTGGCTCCGCGCCGAGCGGGCCTCCGCCGGGCACGGCGGGATGTCCGGCCGCCCCACGACGGCCGGGGACGCTTTCGAGCCATACGCGGCCCAGGACGGCCGCGACCGCGCCGGGCGCCCCGCGCCGGGCGCCGGCCCGGCCGCGCGCGGCGGCATGACGGGCCAGATGGAAGAGC
>NZ_JBSFMM010000424.1:0-4445 GCF_053599555.1 Streptomyces sp. NPDC000941 | reverse complement strand
GCCCGGCCCCCGCGTCATGCAACCCGTGGGCACCCGGACCGGCGGCCACCCCCCGGCCGAGGCCGCCGCCCGCGCCCGCGCCCCCGGCGCACCGCGCACCGGAGAGCCGCCCGCCACCAGCCTGCCCTCGGCGTTCATCGAGGAGCTGGCCAACCCCCTCACCCCGGTGCTCGCCGCCGGGGCCGCGCTGGCCGCGGCCGTCGGATCGCGCACCGACGCCGCCCTGGTGGCCGCCATCACCGGCACCTCCGCGCTGGTCGGTGCGGTCCAGCGGGTCAGGACCGAACGCGCCCTGGCCGAGCTGTTCGCCCGCTCCGCCATCGGCGCGCGGGTACGCCGCGGCGGCACCGAGCGGCTGGTCGCCGCCGGTGACCTGGTGGCCGGCGACATTGTCGCGCTGCGCCCCGAGGACGTGGTGCCCGCCGACTGCCGGCTGCTGGAGGCCGAGGGCCTGGAGGTCGACGAATCGTCGCTGACCGGCGAATCCCTCCCGGTGGCCAAGGACCCGGCGCCGGTGGCCGCCGCGGACATCACCGGGCGCCGCTCGATGCTCTACGAGGGCACCACCGTCTCCGCCGGACGGGCGGTGGCCGTCGTGGTGGCCACCGGCACCTCCACCGAGGTCGGCCGCAGTCTCGCCACCGCGCGTCAGGCCGCGCCCGTCACCGGCGTGGAGGCCCGGCTCGGCAGGCTCACCCGGGCCAGCGTGCCCATCGCCCTCGGCTCCGCGTCCGCGGTCTCCGGAGCCGGACTGCTGCACGGCCGCAAGCTGACCGACACCCTGTCCTCCGCGGTCAACCTCGCCGTCGCCTCCGTACCCGAAGGGCTGCCCTTCCTGGTCAACGCGGCCCAGCTCGCCGCCGCACGCCGCCTGGCCGACCTCGGCGCGCTGGTGCGCAACCCCCGCACCATCGAGGCGCTGGGCCGCGCCGACGTCCTGTGCTTCGACAAGACCGGCACCCTCACCGAGGGCAACCTCCAACTCGCGTCCGTCATCAGCGACGGAGAGGACCAACTGCCCGCCGACCGGCTCGACAACCCGCGCAAGGCCGTGCTCGCCGCCGCGCTGCGCGCCACCCCGCCCGCCCGGCAGGCCGAACCCATGGCCCACCAGACCGACCGCGCGGTGATGGCCGGAGCCCGCCGCACCGGCGTCACCGTACGACACGGCGCCCCCCGCTGGCGGCGCACCGACTCACTGCCCTTCGAACCCTCCCGGGCCTACCACGCCACCGCCGGGCGCACCTCCCACCGCATGCTGCTGAGCGTGAAGGGCGCACCGGAGAACGTGCTGCTGCGCTGCGCACACCGGCGGACCCGGGACGTACGGAGCCGGGACGTACGGACCCCGCTGGACAGCGCCGCCGCCAAGGAACTCGCCGACCGCGCCGAGGAACTGGCCGGTGCGGGCCGCCGGATCCTGGCCGTCGCCGAGCGGCCCATGGCGGACGACGAGGAGCTGACCGACGAGTCCGTACGGGACCTGGACTTCCTCGGCTTCATCGCGCTCGCCGACCCGGTCCGCACCAGCGCCGCCCCCGCCACCAGGCGGCTGCACGAGGCGGGTGTGCACACCGTGATGCTCACCGGCGACCACCCGGCCACCGCGGACGCCATCGCCGCGACCGTCAGCGACGTCCCGGAACCGAAGGTGTGCACGGGCCCCGAACTGGACGAACTCGACGACGCCAGGCTCGACGAACTGCTGCCCACCGTCGATGTGATCGCCAGGTGCAGCCCACGCCACAAGGTCCGCATCGTCCAGGCGTACCAGCGCCTCGGCCGGGTCGTGGCGATGACCGGCGACGGGGCCAACGACGCCCCCGCCATCCGCCTCGCGGACGTCGGGATCGCCCTCGGCCGGCGCGGCACGCCCGCCGCGACCGCCGCCGCCGACCTGGTCGTCGGCGACGACCGGCTGGAGACCATCGTCTCGGCGCTCATGGAGGGGCGGGCCATGTGGGCCTCGGTACGGGCCGCGCTCGCCATCCTCATCGGCGGCAACCTGGGAGAGGTCACCTTCAGCGTGGTCACCTCCGCGCTCACCGGCGGCACACCGCTGAGCGCCCGGCAGATCATGCTGGTCAACCTGCTCACCGACCTCGCGCCCGCGCTCGCCATCGCGGTGCGCGAGCCGACCGGCCACACCGGCGAGCGGCTGCTGCGCGAAGGCCCGCACCGCTCCCTGGGCACCGCCCTGACCCACGAGATGCTGCTGCGCGGCGCCATCACCGCCCTCGGCGCGGGCATGGCCTGGTCCGGCGCCCGGCTCACCGGCCGCGGCCGGCGCGCGAGCACGGTCGCGCTCGTCGCCCTGGTCGGCACCCAGCTCGCCCAGACCCTGGCCACCGGCGGCCTGGACCGGCACGTCCTGATCGCCGGGTTCGGCTCCGCGGCGGTCCTCGCGGGCATCGTCCAGACACCGGGCGTCAGCCAGTTCTTCGGCTGCACCCCGCTGGGCCCGGTGGCGTGGGGCATCACCATGGGCTCCATCGTCACGGCCACCCTGGTCGGCTCGGCGCTGACGCCGCTGGTGCGCGGTATGGCGGCGTAGGGCGCGGGCGTACGGCGTGCGGGGCTTACCAGCGTACGGCCGAGAAGTCGATCGCCTGGGGCCTCAGCGCCCGCACCCGGTCCGTAAGCTCCGCCATGCGGCGGGCCGTCTCGGCGGCGGGCAGCCGCTTACGGTCCCCATGGCCGGGCAGCAGCCACTCGAAGCGCAGCCGCGGGACCGTACGGACCAGGGACGCGGCCAGCTCCTCGATGGAGTACCAGGTGACGCTCTCCACGACCTCGATATCCGCCGTGGTGCGCGACCAGTAGAGGCTGTCGCCGCTGAAGCAGTACCGGTCGTCCGCGACGTACAGCACGCTGCCCTCGGTGTGCCCGGGCAGCGGATGGGCGACCACGCCGTCGGCCACCTCGACCGGCTCGACGCCGCGCAGTACGCGGTCCGCGTCCGGGGCCGCGGCCAGATCGCCCTCGTGGATCCACAGCCGGGCGCCGAAGCGGTCCGCCCAGCGGCGGCCGTGCGCCGCGTGGTCGCGGTGGGTGAGCAGCACATCGGTCACCGGGCCCAGCGCCTCGTACCGCCCCGCCAGCGCCTCGCTCCAGCGCGGGGTGTCGACCATGACGCTCCCCGAACGGCGGTGCAGCAGATACGAGTTGGCCGCGGCGGTGTGCGTCGAGTTGTGTCCGCACAGCCGGACGGAGTCGTCCAGGGCCAGCGGAAACGGGTCGAGCGCCGGATCGAGCCGCTGCCCGGCGGGAGGGCGGATCGACCGGGTGTGACACGCGTACGCGGCGGTGTGCAGCAGCCTGGTCTCCGCCTCGTCGCGCGGCTGGCGCAACACCCGCGAACGGCCGTCGGCCTCGCCGATCAGCCCCGGCGCGAGCTGCCGCGCCACATCGCAGTTCGTACAGCGGTCGTCCACGTGCCAGCCGCCCTGCCGGTCGCCCTGCCCAGGGTCCGGCTGCGCCGTGTCGCTCATGGTTCAAAGTCCCTTCCGTCTGTGCCGATTCCTCTGCCGATCACGGCCGGTGTGCGGCCGCTCACCCCATGGATATCCCGGGCGCGGCCCAAAAAAGAAGAGGGGCCGGACCTTGTTGTTTTCCGGGGAGGGGACTCTGAGCGACCGCGGCACACGCGGAAGGTTTGTGGCGGTTTGTCGGTCCGTCAGCGGGTGTCGAGCGCCAGCCGGACCGCGAGCCCACCGAAGATCACGGCCGACGCCCGCTCCAGCCGGCGGCGGAAGGAAGGCCGGCTGAGCAGCTTGTCCGCCAGGCTTCCGGCGGCCAGCCCCACCGTGGCGTCCACCGGCAGCCCGACCATGATGAACAGCCCGCCGAGCGTCAGCAGCTGCAGCCACACCGGCCACGCCCCGTCGCCCACGGTCAGGAACTGCGGCAGAAACGCCAGGTAGAAGAGGATGACCTTGGGGTTGGCCACATTGGTGAGCGTCGCCATCAGATAGAGCTTGCGCAGCGGCCGACGGGGCGCGGCGGCGACCGGCGCGGGCCCCTGCTCGGCCTGGCCGGGCGTACGGCGGCCCGCCCGCCAAGAGGTGATGGCGAGGTAGATCAGAAACACCGCACCGGCCAGCCGCACCACCTCCAACGCCTCCGGAGCCGCCCGGAACAGCGCACTCAGACCGAGCGCCGCGGCGAGCGTATGCACGGCCAGCCCGGTCGACATCCCGAGCGCGGCCACCACTCCGGCGCGGCGGCCTCCGGCCGTGGCGTTGGCCACGATGAAGAGCATGTCGGGACCGGGGGCGATGGTGAGCAGGAAGGCGGCCGCGACGAAGGCGGCGATGAGGGAGAGTTCCATGCGGCGAGTATCACCGGGGTGGTGAAGCTGACCCAAGGCGTTTTCGTGGTGGCGGGGGTGCGGTGGGCGGTGCGGCGGCTGTCGGGGCCTGGGCTGGGGGCCGGGGGCCGCCTCG
>NZ_JBSFMM010000423.1:0-4469 GCF_053599555.1 Streptomyces sp. NPDC000941 | reverse complement strand
GCGGGGCGATGGTGTCCGTACAGGCCACCGAGGACGAGGTGGCGCCGCTGCTGGCCGGCCGGGACCACGAGCTGGCGGTCGCCGCCGTGAACGGTCCGTCCGCGCTGGTTCTCTCCGGTGACGAGGAGGCGGTTCTCGAGGCCGCGGCACACTTCCGCGATCTGGGCCGCAAGACCAAGCGGCTGCGGGTCAGCCACGCCTTCCACTCGCCCCGCATGGACGCCATGCTCGACGGCTTCCGCGAGGTGGCACAGGGCCTGGTCTACGCGGCGCCGACCATCCCGGTGGTGTCGAACGTGACCGGCGGGATCGTCACCGAGGAGCAGATCTGCTCCCCGGACTACTGGGTGGAACACGTCCGCGGGACGGTCCGCTTCGCCGACGGCGTACGCACCCTGCGCGACGCGGGCGCGACCACCTTCCTCGAACTCGGCCCGGACGGAGTCCTGTCCGCGATGGCCGAGGACACGCTCGGCGAGGACTCCACGGCCGAGGCGGTGCCCGCCCTGCGGGCCGACCGCGCCGAGGAGCCGACCGTCGCGGCGGCCCTGGCCAAGCTGCACGTCCGCGGGGTGCGCGTGGACTGGTCCGGGTACTTCGGCGGCAGCGGGGCACGCCGTGTCGACCTGCCGACGTACGCCTTCCAGCACGACTTCTACTGGCCTGACACCGCCACCACCGCGCCCATGAGCCCGGAGGCGGTCGCGGATCCGGCGGACGAAGCGCTGTGGAGCGCCGTCGAGCGCAGGGACGCGGCGGAACTGGCCACCGTGCTGGGGCTGGAGGACGAACACCACGCATCGCTCTACGCGCTGCTGCCCGCGCTCTCCTCCTGGCGCCAGAACCGGCATGAGAAGGCCGTACTGGACTCCTGGCGGTACCGGGTGGAGTGGCAGCCGCTGCGGGTGTCCACGGCACCGGTGGCGGCCGGCACCTGGCTGGTCGTCACCGCGGACGGCGCGCCCGACGACCCGTTCCAGGACGACGTGGTCGAAGCGTTGCGCGTCCAAGGCGCCCGCGTCCACCGGGTGGTGCTGGACGACACATGCGCCGACCGCGCCGTCCTGGCCGCACGGCTCGGGGACGTTCAGGGAGATCTCCAGAGCGACGTTCAAGGAGCGGACGGCGCCGCGGACGGGGTGCGCCTCGACGAGGTGTCCGGAGTGCTCTCGCTGCTGGCCGGCGCCGAACACCCCGCCCCCGACCACCCGGCCCTGCTCGCCGGACTGGCACTCACCGTCGCCCTGGTGCAGGCGCTCGGCGACCTCGGCGTCACCGCGCCGCTGTGGAACGCCACGCGGGGCGCCGTGTCCACCGGGCCCTCCGACCCGGTCACCAGCCCGCTCCAGGCGGCCATCTGGGGCCTGGGACGGGCCGCCGCCCTGGAACACCCCGGGCGATGGGGCGGACTGGTCGACCTGCCCGAGATGGTCGACCGGCCCGCTGCCCAGCGGCTCATGAGCGTGCTGGCCGGATCCACCGAGCCCGCCTCGGCCCACCACGACGAGGACCAGGTGGCGATCCGCGCCACCGGCGTGTCCGCCCGCCGACTGGCCCACCGTACGGTGGACGACCTGCCCGCCCCCCGCGACTTCACCGCGCGCGGCACCCTCCTGGTCACCGGCGGCACCGGCGCCCTGGGGGCCGAGGTCGCCCGGTGGCTGGCGCGCGCCGGCGCCGAACACCTGGTGCTGACCAGCCGCCGGGGCGCACAGGCCCCCGGTGCGGATGAGTTGCGCGCCGAACTGGAGGCCCTGGGAGCCGGGGTGCGCATCGTGGCCTGCGACGCCGCTGACCGCGACGCGCTGGCCGCCGTCCTCGCGGACCTCCCCGCAGACTCCCCGCTCACCGGGGTCGTGCACACCGCGGGCATCGCCTCGGCCGCACCCCTGGAGGGCATGGCGCCCGCGGAGTTCGAGGAGGCGGTCGCGGCGAAACTGGCCGGGGCCGCCCACCTCGACGCCCTGCTGGGCGACCGCGACCTGGAGCTGTTCGTGCTGTTCGGCTCCATCGCGGGCGTATGGGGCAGCGGCGGCCAGAGCGCCTACGGCGCGGCGAACGCCTACCTGGACGCGCTGGCGGAACACCGCCGCGCCCGCGGACTCGCCGCCACCTCCGTGGCCTTCGGCCCGTGGGCCGAATCCGGTATGGCCACCCACGACGCGATGGCGGACGGCCTCAAACGGCGCGGCCTGCGCTTCCTGGCACCCGAGCGGGCCATGGCCGAACTGCGCCGCGCCGTGGTGCACGGCGACACCACCGTGACCGTCGCCGATGTCGACTGGGACCGGTACCTCCCCGTCTTCACCTCCGTACGGCCGAGCCCGCTGCTCGGCGATCTGCCCGAGGCCCGGGAGCAGGCGCGAGCACAGGCGGGCGAGCGGCCCGCGTCCGAGACCGCGGGGGGCGCGTCGGAGCTGGCCCAGCGGCTGCACGGGCGCACCGAGGCCGAGCAGGAGCGGCTGCTGACGAGCCTGGTCCGCGCCGAGGCCGCCGTCGTACTCGGGCACGCCTCCGCCGACGGCGTACCCGAGGAGCGCGCCTTCCGCGACCTGGGGTTCGACTCCCTGACCGCGGTCGAACTGCGCAAACGCCTGGTCACCCTGACCGGCCTGAACCTGCCGAGCACCACGGCCTTCGACTACCCGAGCCCCCTGGCCCTGGCCCGGCAGCTGCGCACGCTGATCCTCGGCACCGGGGCGGCGGCCGGCACCGGGCCCGTGGCGCTCTCCTCGGCCCACGACGACGAGCCGATCGCCATCATCGGGATGAGCTGCCGCTTCCCCGGCGGCGTACGCTCCCCCGAGGAGCTGTGGCGGCTCGTGGCCGACGGGACCGACGCCATCTCGGAGTTCCCCGCCGACCGCGGCTGGGACACCGCCGCGCTGTACGACCCCGACCCCGACCGGGCGGGCAGGACGTACTCGACACTGGGCGGTTTCCTCCACGAGGCGGGCGAGTTCGACCCGGCGTTCTTCGGGATCTCGCCGCGTGAGGCGCTGTCCATGGACCCGCAGCAGCGGCTGCTGCTGGAGACGGCCTGGGAGAGTTTCGAACGGGCGGGCATCGACCCGCGGTCGCTGCGCTCCAGCCTCACCGGCACCTTCATCGGATCGACCTACCAGGACTACGGCACCGGGGTCGCGGACGGCACCGAGGGCCACATGGTCACCGGAAGCAGCCCCAGCGTGCTCTCCGGCCGGCTGTCCTATGTGTTCGGCCTCGAAGGCCCCGCCGTCACCGTGGACACCGCGTGTTCGTCGTCGCTGGTGGCCCTGCACCTGGCGTGCCGGTCGCTGCGCGAAGGAGAGAGCTCGCTCGCCCTGGTGGGCGGCGCGACCGTGATGGCCACGCCCGCCTCGTACCTCGCCTTCAGCCGCCAGCGGGCGCTGGCCGCGGACGGCCGGTGCAAGGCATTCTCCGACGCCGCCGACGGCATGACCCTGGCCGAGGGCGTCGGCATCCTGCTGGTCGAACGGCTCTCGGACGCCCAGCGCCACGGCCACCCGGTGCTCGCGCTGGTGCGCGGTTCGGCGGTCAACCAGGACGGTGCCTCGAATGGTCTGACGGCGCCGAACGGACCGTCCCAGCAACGCGTCATCCGGCAGGCCCTGGCCAACGCGCGCCTGTCGGTGGGCGACGTGGACGCCCTCGACGCGCATGGCACCGGCACAGCGCTGGGCGACCCGATCGAAGTCCAGGCGCTGCAGGCGGTCTACGGCGATGACCGCGCCCCGGACCGACCGCTGCTGCTGGGCTCGGTGAAGTCCAACATCGGGCACACTCAGTCGGCGGCCGGTGTGGCAAGCGTGATCAAGATGGTCATGGCGATGCGCCACGGGCTGCTGCCCAAAACCTTGCACGTCGAGCAACCGTCGTCGCATATCGACTGGTCACCCGGCACGGTGGCGCTGCTGTCCGACCCCGTCGCATGGCCGGACACCGGAGGACCGCGCCGCTGTGCGGTCTCCTCGTTCGGCGTCAGCGGCACCAACGCGCACGCGTTGCTCGAGCAGGCGCCCGAGGCCGTGCCGCTGCCGCGGACCCCCGTCGAGGAGCCGGGCCAGGCGGGGCCGGGGGCCCTTCCGTGGGTGCTGTCGGCCCGCGGCGCCGCCGCGCTGCGCGAACAGGCCGCCAATCTGCTCTCCCATCTGGACGGTCACCCCGAGACGACACCGGCCGACATCGGGTATTCGCTGGTCACTTCGCGGTCGCTCTTCGAGCACCGGGCCGTGGTCGTCGGCGAGCACATCGAGGACTTCCGGCGGGAACTGGAGGCGCTGTCGAAGGGCACCTCGTCGGCCGCGGTGGTGCGTGGGGTTGCCGATGTCGAGGGGAGGTCGGTGTTTGTCTTCCCGGGGCAGGGTTCGCAGTGGGCGGGTATGGGTGCCCGACTCATGGACGAGTCCCCGGCGTTCGCGGAACGGCTGGCCGAGTGTGCGGCGGCTCTGACGCCGTTCATCGACTGG
>NZ_JBSFMM010000422.1:0-4501 GCF_053599555.1 Streptomyces sp. NPDC000941 | reverse complement strand
CCGAAGCGGAGCTTCTTGACCGTACGGAGTTCACTCAGCCCGCCCTGTTCGCGGTGGAAGTGGCGCTGTTCCGGCTGGCGGAGTCCTGGGGTGTCACGCCCCGCTTCGTGGCCGGGCATTCGATCGGGGAGCTCGCCGCGGCACACGTGGCCGGGGTGCTCAGCCTGCCGGACGCCTGCACCTTGGTGGCGGCACGCGCCCGGCTGATGCAGGCCCTGCCCGAGGCCGGCGCGATGGTGTCGCTCCAGGCCACCGAGGACGAGGTGGCACCGCTGCTGGCGGGCCGCGAGCATCTGATCGGCATCGCCGCCGTCAACGGCCCAGAAGCCGTGGTCATCGCCGGTGACGAGAGCGCCGTACGGGATGTGGTGGACGAAATCGCCGCGCGCGGGCGCAGGACCAAGCGGCTGTCGGTCTCGCACGCCTTCCACTCGCCGCTGATGGACCCCATGCTGGACGACTTCCGCACCGTGGCCGAGGGACTGACCTACCACGCGCCGCGGATCCCCATGGTGTCCATGGTGACCGGAACACCCGTCCCCGGCAGTGGCACCGACGGCGAGACGCTGTCAGCGGACTACTGGGTACAGCACGCCCGGGCCGCCGTACGCTTCGCCGACGGCCTCCGGACACTGGAAGACGCTGGCGTCGACACCTTCCTCGAAATCGGTCCCGACGGCGTACTCTCCGCCATGGCCAGGGACTCCCTGTCCTCCGACGCGGCCCTTCTGCCGCTGCTGCGCCGGGACCGCTCCGAGGAGTTGTCCGCGGCCACCGCCCTCGCCCGGCTCCATGTGCGCGGTACGTCCCCCGACTGGGCCGCGTTTCTGGCGGGGAGCGGAAACGGGAACGGGAGCGGACGCGGTGCGCACCGCGTCGAGCTGCCGACGTACGCCTTCCAGCACGAGCGCTACTGGCCCCAGTCGACATCGAACCCGGCTGGGGACATCACCGCCGCCGGACTCGGCTCCGCGGACCATCCGTTGCTCGGCGCCGCCGTGGAGCTGGCCGATGGTGAAGGCGCGCTGTTCACCAGCAGGCTCTCGCTGCGGACGCATCCGTGGCTGGCGCAGCACGCCGTCATGGGCGCCGTGCTGCTGCCGGGCACCGCGCTTCTCGAACTGGCGATTCGCGCCGGTGACGAGGTCGGCTGCGACCTCGTGGAGGAGCTGACGCTCGCCACGCCGCTGGTGCTCTCCGAACACGGCGCGATCCAGGTGCAGTTGCGGGTCGGCGCGGCGGACGAGGACGGCCGCCGTCCGGTGGCGGTGTCCGCGCGGCCCGAGGGAGCGGTGGGCCAGGAGTGGGTCCGGCACGCCGACGGTGTGCTCGGCACACGTACGCGCACCACCGCTGCCGACACCGCGTTCGACGCTGTCCAGTGGCCACCGACCGGGGCCGCGCCCATCGAGCTGGACGGGCTGTACGACCGGCTCGCGGAGGACGGATTCGGCTACGGTCCCCTCTTCCAGGGGCTCACCGCGGCTTGGCGGCGGGGCGCGGAGATCTTCGCGGAGATCGCGCTGCCCGACGTCGGGGACGACGCCGTACCCGTCGCGGATACGGCGGACACCGACGGCTTCGGGCTGCACCCGGCGCTGCTCGACTCCACCCTGCGCGCGGTGGCGCTGCTCGACGGTGACATACCGCGCACGGCCCTGCCCTTCTCCTGGGAGAACGTCACCCTGCACGCGAGCGGCGCGAGGGCCCTCCGGATCCGGCTCGCCCCGGCCGGTCCCCATGCGGTGTCCCTCGACCTCGCCGACACCTCCGGCACCCCGGTGGCCACGGTCGGCTCCCTGGCGCTACGGCCGCTGTCCGCCGGGCAACTGAGCAACGCCGCGGGCGCGGCGGAGCGCGACGCGCTGTTCCGGCTCGACTGGACGGCAGCCACCGCCGACCACGCCGCGCCCCCTGCCGACGCCGGACCGCTTGCCGTGGTCGGCCCGGACCCCCTCGGGCTCGCCGAGGCGCTCGAGGCCACGGGCCACACCGTACGCCCGTACGCCGATCTCGCCGACCTCATCCATGCGGCTGGCGACGAGGCTGTTGTCCCGGGCGCCGTGCTCATCCCGCTCACCGGAGCAGCCGATGCGGCTGAGGCGGCCGACGCGGTGGTCGCCACCGCACACCGCCTCAGCGCCCAGATGCTGACGTACCTGCAGACCTGGCTGGCCGAGGAGGAACGCCTGGCGGGCTCCCGGCTGGTGTTCATCACCCGAGGCGCCGCCGGCGACCCGCCCGCTGCCCACGATGTGGCTGCCGCGACCGTATGGGGCCTGGTTCGCTCGGCGCAGGCGGAACACCCGGACCGGTTCGTCCTCGCCGACCTCGACGCCCGGCCCGAGTCGGCCGCGGCGCTGCCGGGGGCGCTCGGCTCCGCGGAACCGCAGTTGGTGATACGTGACGGTGCGGTCCACGTCGGCCGACTGGCCCGGGTGGCCGTACCGGGCGAGCGCGGCGCCGAATGGGACCCCGAGGGCACCGTGCTGATCACCGGCGGCACCGGGGGGCTGGGCGGCATACTGGCCCGCCACCTGGTCACCGACCACCAGGTCAGGCATCTGCTCCTGGCCAGCCGCCGTGGCCGCGCCGCAGCGGGCGCCGATCGGCTGGCCGACGAACTCACCGCCTTGGGCGCCCAGGTGACCGTGACCTCATGCGACATCGCCGACCGCGACGCGCTGGCCGAGCTGGTGGCCGGTGTGGAGCGGGACCACCCGCTGACGGCCGTGGTGCACACCGCGGGCGTCCTGGACGACGGCGTGATCGAGACCCTTACCCCGCGGCGCATTACCGCCGTACTGCGCCCGAAGGTGGATGCCGCCTGGCATCTGCACGAACTGACCCGCCACCTGGACCTGGCCGGGTTCATCACCTTCTCGTCGGTCGTGGGCACCTTCGGTGGCGCGGGCCAGGCCAACTACGCCGCGGGCAACGCGTTTCTGGACGCGCTGGCGGAGCATCGACGTACGACCGGGCTTCCGGCGGTGTCGCTGGCCTGGGGCCCGTGGACCCAGGCGGGCGGGATGACCAGCACCCTGACCGAGGCGGAGATGCGCCGCCTGGCCCGGGAGGGCATGCCCGCGTTGCCGGCCGAGCGGGGCGTGGCGCTGTTCGACGCCGCCCTCGCCGTGCCGGACGCCGTCCTCCTGCCCGTACCGCTCGATCTGCCCGCGCTGCGCGCACGTGGCGAGATCCCGCCACTGCTGCGAGGACTCATCCGCACCCCCCTCCGCCGCTCGGCGGCCACCGCGCCCGGCACCTCGGCCTCCCTCGCACAGCGGCTGGCCGGCCTGCCGCGGGCGGAGCGCTCGGAGGCCGCGCTCGACCTGGTCCGTACGCATGTGGCGCTGGTGCTGGGACACGCGACGGCGGACGTCGTGGCGCCGACGCGCGCCTTCCAGGAGCTGGGCTTCGACTCCCTGACAGCGGTGGAGCTGCGCAACCGGCTCGGCGCCGCCTCGGGCCTCCGGCTGCCCGCGACCGTCGTCTTCGACTATCCGACCGCCGAGGCGCTGGCGGGCTACCTGCTGGACGAACTGCTCGGCCCGGAAGCGACCGGTGTCGCGGATACCGCGGAGGCCGGGAACACGGCCCACGCCCTTCTCCCCGTCGCCGATGACCCGGTGGTGGTCGTGGGCATGGCCTGCCGCTACCCGGGCGGGGTGCGGACTCCGGAGGACCTGTGGCGTCTGGTGGACGTCGGTCAGGATGCCATCTCGGGCTTCCCGGACAACCGTGGCTGGGATCTGGAGGCGCTGTACGACCCGGACCCGGATCACACGGGTACGTCGTACACCCGGCAAGGTGGTTTTCTCCACGATGCCGGGGAGTTCGACGCGGCGTTCTTCGGCCTCAGTCCGCGTGAGGCGTTGGCGACCGATGCGCAGCAGCGGTTGTTGCTGGAGACGTCGTGGGAGGCGTTCGAGCGGGCGGGGATCGATCCGGTGTCGCTGCGGGGCAGCCGGACGGGTGTGTTCGCGGGGGTGATGTACAACGACTACGGCACTTTGCTGCGCGGTGCGGAGTTCGAGGGATACCAGACGAACGGCAGCGCGGGCAGTGTGGTGTCGGGGCGGGTGTCGTACACGCTGGGTCTGGAAGGTCCGGCGGTCACGGTCGACACCGCGTGTTCGTCTTCCCTCGTGGCGATGCATCTGGCGGCTCAGGCGTTGCGGTCGGGGGAGTGCTCGCTGGCGTTGGCCGGTGGTGTGACGGTGATGTCGACACCGGCGTCGTTTGTGGAGTTCTCGCGGCAGCGGGGGTTGTCGCCGGATGGGCGGTGCAAGGCGTTCTCGGAGTCGGCCGATGGTGTCGGCTGGTCCGAGGGTGTGGGTGTGCTGGTGTTGGAGCGGTTGTCCGACGCCCGTCGCCTTGGGCATGAGGTGTTGGCGGTGGTTCGGGGTTCGGCGGTGAATCAGGATGGTGCGTCGAATGGTTTGACGGCGCCGAATGGTCCGTCGCAGCAGCGGGTGATTCGTCAGGCGTTGGCGAGTGC
>NZ_JBSFMM010000421.1:0-4504 GCF_053599555.1 Streptomyces sp. NPDC000941 | reverse complement strand
CAGTTTTAATGACCCGCCCCCCCCCTACATATACACTTGTGTCTCCACACTCTCCCCCTCCCCGCCGCTCTGCCGATCGGCCCCGCGGGGGGGGCCTGAGCCGCGGCCGCGTGACCGGAGGCGCGGGGGGCCCCGCGGGGCCACCCGGCTCGACGAGAGGAGCTCGACGAGAGGAAGACGAGACGAATCAGAAGGCGTCTTCGGCCAGGTCCATCAGGGAGGTGTCGACGGACTCGGCCACGGCGCGCTGGACCGCGACGCCCGGCAGCACCTCCTGGGCGAAGAACTTCGCGACCGCGATCTTGCCCGCGTAGAAGGACTTGTCCTTGGCGGAGGCGCCGGGCAGCTTGTCGGCGGCGATCGCCGCGCCCTTGATCAGCAGATAGCCGATGAAGACGTCGCCGGAGGCGAGCAGCAGCCGGGTGGCGTTCAGGCCGACCTTGTAGATGGTGGTGACGTCCTGCTGGGTGGCGGCGAGGTCGGTGAGCATGGTCGCCACCAGCCCCTCCAGATCCGCGGCGGCCTTGGCGAGCGCGTCACGGGCGGCGGTCAGCTCCTCCCCGCCACCGGCCTCGGCGAGGAACTTCTTGATCTCCTCCGAGATGACCGTCAGCGCCTGGCCCTGGTCCCGGACGATCTTCCGGAAGAAGTAGTCCTGGCCCTGGATGGCGGTGGTGCCCTCGTAGAGGGTGTCGATCTTGGCGTCCCGGATGTACTGCTCCAGCGGGTACTCCTGGAGGTAGCCGGAGCCGCCGATGGTCTGCAGGGACTGCGCCAGCTGCTCGTACGCCTTCTCCGAGCCGTAGCCCTTGACGATGGGCAGCAGCAGGTCGTTGAGGGCGTGCGCGGCGGAGGTGTCCTCGCCGGCCGCCTCCAGGGCCTGGATCTCGTCCTGGACGGAGGCGGTGTAGAGGACGAGCGAGCGCAGGCCCTCCGCGTACGCCTTCTGCGCCATCAGGGAGCGGCGGACATCGGGGTGGTGGGTGATGGTGACCCGCGGGGCGCTCTTGTCGGTGAAGGCGGCCAGGTCCGGGCCCTGGACGCGCTCCTTGGCGTACTCCAGCGCGTTCAGATAGCCGGTGGACAGGGTCGCCATGGCCTTGGTGCCGACCATCATCCGGGCAAACTCGATGATCTTGAACATCTGGCGTATGCCGTCGTGCTTCTCGCCGAGCAGCCAGCCCTTGGCCGGGTGGTCCGCGCCGAAGGTCAGCTCGCAGGTGTTGGAGACCCGCAGGCCCATCTTGTGCTCGACGTTGGTCGTGTACGCGCCGTTGCGCTCGCCGAGCTCGCCGGTCTCCCAGTCGAAGTCGTACTTCGGCACGATGAAGAGGGACAGCCCCTTGGTGCCCGGGCCCGCGCCCTCGGCGCGCGCCAGCACGAAGTGGATGATGTTCTCCGAGAGGTCGTGCTCACCGGAGGTGATGAACCGCTTCACGCCCTCGATATGCCAGGTGCCGTCCTCCTGGCGGACCGCCTTGGTGCGGCCGGCGCCGACGTCCGAACCCGCGTCGGGCTCGGTGAGCACCATGGTCGCGCCCCACTGCTTGTCCACGATGTGGCGGGCGATCGCCAACTGCTCCTCGGTGCCCTCGTCGTAGAGGACTCCGGCGAAGGAGGGGCCGCAGGCGTACATCCAGATCGGGGTGTTGGAGCCGAGGATCTGCTCGGCGCAGGCCCACAGCAGCGAGCGCGGGCAGGCGGCTCCGCCGAGGTCCTCGGGGACGCCCAGGCGCCACCACTCGGCGTCCATGTACGCCTGGTAGCTCTTCTTGAAGGACTCGGGCACCGGCGCGGTGTGAGTCTTGGGGTCGAACACCGGCGGGTTCCGGTCGGCGTCCGCATAGCTTTCGGCCAGCTCGTTCTCGGACAGTCGGGAGATCTCCGAGAGCACGCTCTTGGCGGTCTCGACGTCCATCTCCTCGAACGGTCCCGTGCCGTACAGCTTGTCGCGCCCGAGCACCTCGAAGAGGTTGAACTCGATGTCGCGGAGATTCGACTTGTAGTGCCCCATGGCGAACAGCTCCGTAAGGCTCGGGAGGCGGCGGACCTCTTCAATGGCATCGCGCGATCGATCGTCGATCGCCATGATGCTACCCGTGGGTAATAAAGAGCAACCCCCGATAGGGCAACTGTGACGCACTGCGCTTCGGCGACTCAGTACGCTGCTGTCCATGTACGGCTACGACCAGAACGCGAGCCCAGGGCAGGGTTACGCGGCGCCGCCGCCCCCGCCGCAACAGCAGCCGCCTCTGTCACACCACCCACAGCCGGGTGCCGGCTATGGCGAGCAGCCGCTGTATCCGGAGCCCTCCCCACCGTCCCTGGCCGACGCGGTGCGGGCCTTCACCACCGGCTCCATGTCGGCCGAGGACTTCCAGCAGATCTTCGCGAGCTCCAAGGTCTACTGTCCGCGCGGTGACAACCCCGGTTTCCTCGCCCTGCACAACACCCAGCAGCCGGTGATCCCCATGTTCACCTCGCTCAAGGAGCTGCGCCGCTACGCCGGCAAGGAGTCCAAGTACTTCGTGATCACCGGCGCCGAGGTGATCGACCTGCTGCCCACCGGCTACGGCTTCGTCCTCGACATGGAGGGCGATCACCGGATGGTCTTCGACGCCAAGGCCGTGGAGCAGATGGTCGACTTCGCGATGCGCCGAATGTACGGATAGGTGCGGTTGGTCGCTCGGAAATAAAGGCCCTCTTGCGGATCGTTCACCCTTCAACTAAGTTGAACCTTGAACGACCGAGGAGGCCGTCATGCCAGCTGTGACCGTAGACAACCCGCTCACCCTGCCCCGCGTCGCGGCGCCCGCCGACGCCCAGCAGCGCGCCGTGCTCGCCGTCACCACCGCTCCCAGCGGTTTCGAGGGTGAGGGCTTCCCGGTGCGGCGCGCCTTCGCGGGCATCGACTACAAGCACCTGGACCCGTTCATCATGATGGACCAGATGGGCGAGGTGGACTATCAGCCCGGGGAGCCGAAGGGGACCCCGTGGCACCCGCACCGCGGCTTCGAGACCGTCACGTACATCATCGACGGGATCTTCGACCACCACGACTCCAACGGCGGTGGCGGCACCATCACCAACGGTGACACCCAGTGGATGACGGCCGGGTCCGGTCTGCTCCACATCGAGGCGCCGCCGGAGCACCTGGTCATGTCCGGCGGTCTCTTCCACGGCCTGCAGCTGTGGGTGAACCTGCCGAAGAAGGACAAGATGATGCCGCCGCGCTACCAGGACATCCGCGGTGGCCAGGTCCAGCTGCTCACCTCCCCGGACGGCGGCGCGCTGCTCCGCGTCATCGCCGGTGAGCTGGACGGTCACAACGGGCCCGGCATCACGCACACCCCGATCACGATGGTGCATGCGACGCTGGCGCCGGGCGCCGAGATCAACCTGCCCTGGCGGCAGGACTTCAACGGCCTCGCGTATGTGCTCGCGGGCCGCGGCACCGTCGGCGCCGAGCGCCGCCCGATCCACCTCGGCCAGACCGCGGTCTTCGGCACCGGCTCCTCGCTGACCGTGCGCGCGGACGAGAAGCAGGACTCCCACACGCCGGACCTGGAGGTCGTCCTCCTCGGCGGCCGGCCGATCCGTGAGCCCATGGCGCACTACGGGCCGTTCGTGATGAACACCCGCGCGGAGCTCCAGCAGGCCTTCGAGGACTTCCAGAAGGGCCGGCTCGGCACGATCCCCGCGGTGCACGGGATGTCCGAGGGCGGAATGTAAGGCTCGCCGGGGCCATATCCCGCCAGGACCGAATGCCAACGAGCCCCGTCCGGATATGGACGGGGCTCGTCGGCGCTTACGGGCGGATCAGCCGTGTTTCAGTGTTGCCTGGTTGTCTCAGTGTTGCCTGGCGCGACGCTTCCGGGTTACGAAGGCGAATGCCGCGCCCGTACCGGCCAGCAGGGCGCTGAGGGAGATGATCGTCAGCAGGCCGGACGTACCTGTGTTGGCCAGTGAACCGCCTGGGTCTCCGCCGGTCTGGGGGCCCGGCTTGTTGGGCGGCACGGACGCGGGCGGCTCGTGGGTCGGCGGCTGGGTCGTCGGCTCCGGAGTGGTCGGAGGCTCCGTGGTCGGCGGCTCCTCCTTGGGGATGTACACGCCGGCGTCGATCGTGTGATCGACCTCGCCCGCCTTGTCCGGCGCCGTGACCGGTGCCAGTCCCTTGCACAGCTGCCCGGTCTTCGGCGGGGTCACATTGGAGTCATGTGCCCGCTTGTCACCGGCCCGCGGAAGCGTGAACCGCAGTTCGTCGGCCGACGGCTGGGTCGGCACCTTGCTGGTGTCCGCGGTACACACATCGAACTCCACCGTGTACTTCGCACCCGGCTTGAGCTCGTAGTCGGCGCCGACTCCACCGAAGTAGTACTCGCCTGCGGCGTCGGTCTTGGTCGTGGCGGCCTGCTTGCCGTCGGCGTCCAGCAGGTTGACCGTCGCGTCCGGCAGCGGCACCTCGTTGGCACCCTCGGGATCCTGGATCCCATTGTGGTCGCCG
>NZ_JBSFMM010000420.1:0-4514 GCF_053599555.1 Streptomyces sp. NPDC000941 | reverse complement strand
CGCCCCGCGCGCCCCCCCCCGCCGCCCCGGGGCGCGGGGGGGCCGGGCCCCCCCCCCCCGCCGGCACCGTAGGTGCGGAGGGGCACCCAGCGCTTGTGCCTCCCCGCCGACACCCGCCCGCTGCGCGCCGGGCGACCAAGCAGCGGCGGCCGTACGGCGCCCCGAGCCGAGGGACCGTACAACAACCGGGCCGCCGCCTCGACGTGGAGGCGGCGGCCCGACCGTATACAGACCAACAGCGCAGCGCAGCGCCTCAGCGGCGCGCCACGCCCTCCGCGCGGGCCGCCGCCGCGACGGCCGCGGTGACGGCCGGGGCGACCCGGTCGTCGAACGGCGAGGGGATGACCTTTTCGGCGCTCAGTTCGTCGGCCACCACGGCGGCCAGCGCCTCGGCGGCGGCGAGCTTCATGCCCTCGGTGATCCGGGAGGCCCGGACCTGGAGCGCGCCGGCGAAGATGCCCGGGAAGGCCAGCACGTTGTTGATCTGGTTCGGGTAGTCGCTGCGGCCGGTGGCGACCACGGCGGCGTACTTGTGGGCGATGTCCGGGTGGATCTCCGGGGTGGGGTTGGCCATCGCGAAGATGAAGCAGCCGGGCGCCATCTTCGCGACCGACTGCTCGGGGACCGTGCCGCCGCTGACCCCGATGAAGACGTCGGCGCCGTCCAGCGCGGCCTCCATGGGGCCGGTCAGCCCGGCCTTGTTGGTGAAGCCGGCCAGCTCCCGCTTGACGTCGGTCAGGTCCTCGCGGTCGGCGGACACGATGCCCTTGCGGTCGCAGACCGCGACATCGCCGATCCCCGCCTCGACCAGGATCCTGGCGATGGCGACCCCGGCGGCGCCGGCGCCGGAGATCACGGCGCGCAGCTGGCCGAGGGAGCGGTCGGCCAGCTTGGCGGCGTTGCGCAGCGCGGCGAGGGTGACGACGGCGGTGCCGTGCTGGTCGTCGTGGAAGATCGGGATGTCGACGCGCTCCTGGAGCTTGCGCTCGATCTCGAAGCAGCGCGGGGCGGAGATGTCCTCCAGGTTCACGCCGCCGAAGGAGGGGGCGAACCGGGCGACGGTCTCCACGATCTCGTCCACCTCCCGGCAGTCGAGGGCGATCGGCACCGCGTCGACGCCGCCGAACTGCTTGAAGAGGATGGCCTTGCCCTCCATCACCGGCAGGGAGGCCTCCGGGCCGATGTCGCCGAGCCCGAGCACCGCGCTGCCGTCCGTGACGACGGCGACGACCTGGGACTTCCAGGTGTACTCATGCACCAGCTCGGGATTTTCGGCGATGGCGCTGCAGACCTTCGCGACGCCCGGCGTGTAGGCGAGGGACAGATCGTCCTTGTTCCGCACCGGCACCGTCGCCTCGATGGCCATCTTGCCGCCCCGGTGGAGCGCGAAAGCCGGATCGAAGGGCTCGCCGTCCGCGACACCCTCCGCGTTTCCCTCCGCGTCTCCGACGCTTCCGGCGCTTCCGTTCGTGCTGTCGCTGCGAGGATTCGCGATCTCCGCTGCCACTATTTGACCCCTTTGTCGTATTTCTAGTGAGGGTAACCGCCCCTGGTTGGGGAGCGGGCGGGCACCGCGTCCGGGTCCCACTGGGCAGATATCCGCCGCCTGGGGCCAGATACGAACGCCGGGCGCGCCGCACACGCGCCCTGAGCCCCGGGTGAGGGGTGTAACCGCCCGTTGTACCGGAAGGCCCTTCCGGGGACGAGCGATTTCCTGCCGCGGCCGGTGTGTGGTGTTCGATTACCTCGCGTTACCCGCAAAAGCGATTGAATCACTCTCGAACGTCCAACACTCGAGACATTTCCCTAAGTGATGAAACGTGATGAACGTCTCGTTCCGCTCATTGGCCGCGATCCTGCGGCCCGGCGTTTCCGCGCCTGTGCACCACGGGGGTCGCCCGTTATCCGATTTTGACATGGCTGGACGTCTGATCGAGCCAGTCCGGTGGCAAGATGCCCCAATCACACAGGGTCGCGACACCCACAAACGTGTTCCGGCCCATTCGGAGACCCTCTCACCCCGCAGGAGGAACGAGCATGACCGCCAGCATCACGCGCCGACGCAGCCGACGGACCGGCATGAAGTCCAAGGCGGCCGTCGCCGGCGCGATCGCGGTCACCGGCGCCCTGCTCCTGACGGGCTGTGGCGACCAGAGGGACAAGACGACCACCACCTCCGCCGGCGACACCAACAAGGCCCCGCTCTTCAACACGCTGCCTGCGGAGATCCAGAGCGCGGGCGTGATCAAGGTCGGCTCGGACATCGCCTATCCGCCGGTGGAGTTCAAGAAGAACGGCCAGGTCGTCGGCCTGGACCCGGACCTCGCCGCCGCGCTGGGCAAGGTCCTCGGCGTGAAGTTCGAGTTCAACAACACCAAGTTCGACGGCCTGCTCCTCGGCCTGCGCTCCAAGCGGTACGACATCGCCATGTCGGCGATGACCGACAACAAGAGCCGCCAGGAGGGCCTCGACCCCGACACCGGCAAGCCGGTCGGCAAGGGCGTGGACTTCGTCGACTACTTCACCGCCGGTGTGTCCATCTACACCAAGAAGGGCAACGACCAGGGGATCAAGACCTGGGACGACCTGTGCGGTAAGAAGATCGTCGTCCAGCGCGCCACCGTCTCGGAGGACCTGGCCAAGGCCGAGTCCAAGAACTGCGAGAAGAAGGGCAAGTCGAAGATCTCGATCGAGGCCTACGACGACGACATCGAGGCCCAGACCCGGCTGCGCGGCGGCGGCGCCGACGCCGGCTCCAGCGACTTCCCGGTCGCCGCCTACGCCGTGAAGACCTCCGGCGGCGGCAACGACTTCCAGCTCGTCGGCGAGCAGGTGGAGGCGGCCCCGTACGGCATCGCCGTCCTCAAGGGGAACGACCAGCTGCGCGACGCGCTCAAGCAGGCGCTCGCCCTGGTCATCGCGAACGGCGAATACGACAAGATCATCGCCAAGTGGGGCGTCAAGGAGGGCGCGGTCGACAAGGCCGTCGTCAACGGTGGCAAGTGACCGTCCTCTCCTCTCCCCCACTGAAAGGCTCTCTCCGTGACTGTTGAGATCGACAAGGCGGGCCCGAAGGACGCCCCGCCACCCGCGCCGGAGAACATCAAGGCCATCCCGGTGCGGCACTACGGCCGCTGGGTCACCGCGGTCGTCATCATCGCTTTCCTGGCGTCCATCGTGTACGCGTTTTCCCAAGGGGACGTGAACTGGGGGGCCATTCCGGATTACTTCTTCGACGACCAGATCCTCAAGGGCGTCGGCATGACCGTCTGGATCACGATCGCCTCCATGGTGCTCGGCGTGGTCCTCGGCATCCTCCTCGCGGTGATGCGGCTGTCCAAGAACCCGGTGAACGCCGCCATCGCCTGGGGCTACATCTGGTTCTTCCGCGGCACCCCGGTCTATGTGCAGCTGCTGGTCTGGTTCAACCTCGGGCTGATCTTCCACTACATCAACCTCGGCCCGATCTACCAGGACGAGTGGTCCGACTTCATGACCCCGTTCCTGGCCGCCCTGCTGGGGCTCGGCCTGAACGAGGCCGCGTACATGGCGGAGATCTGCCGCGCGGGCCTCCTGGCGGTCGACGAGGGCCAGACCGAGGCGGCCCACGCCCTGGGCATGAGCCACGCCAAGACGCTGCGCCGGGTCGTGCTGCCGCAGGCGATGCGGGTGATCGTGCCGCCCACCGGCAACGAGGTCATCAACATGCTCAAGACGAGCTCGCTGCTCGCCGTGGTGCAGTACGGAGAGCTGCTGCGAGCCGCGCAGGACGTCGCCCAGGATTCCGGCGCCGCCGCGGAGATGCTTTTCCTCGCGGCCCTCTGGTACCTCATCCTCACCTCCGTCCTGAGCGTGGGCCAGTACTACCTGGAGCGGTACTACGCCCGCGGCTCGAGCCGGAGCCTGCCCATGACCCCGCTGCAGCGGATCCGGGTCAATCTGTTCTCCTTCTCCAACCGCTCCGCAGGAGGTGTGGGCACGTCATGACCGCCATGGTGAAGGCCGAGGGCGTGCACAAGTCCTTCGGCCCCGTACAGGTCCTCAAGGGCATCGACCTGGAGGTCGCGCCGCGCGAGGTGTTCTGTCTGATCGGCCCGTCCGGCTCCGGGAAGTCCACCTTCCTGCGCTGTATCAACCACCTGGAGAAGATCAACTCCGGGCGGCTGTACGTGGACGGCGAACTGGTCGGCTACCGGCAGAAGGGCGACAAGCTCTACGAGCTCAGGGACCGCGAGGTCGCCGAGAAGCGCCGGGACATCGGCATGGTCTTCCAGCGCTTCAACCTCTTCCCGCATATGACCGCGGTGGAGAACGTCATGGAGGCGCCGGTCCAGGTCAAGGGCGAGACGAAGGCGGTCGCGCGGGAGCGCGCGCTGAAGCTGCTGGACCGGGTGGGGCTCTCCGACAAGGCCGACAGCTACCCCTCGCAGCTCTCCGGCGGCCAGCAGCAGCGCGTGGCCATCGCGCGGGCGCTGGCCATGGAGCCGAAGCTGATGCTCTTCGACGAGCCCACC
>NZ_JBSFMM010000419.1:0-4523 GCF_053599555.1 Streptomyces sp. NPDC000941 | reverse complement strand
ATGGCCTCGATCGCCGAAGGGCTCAGCATCATCGAGCACGCGGACGCCGGGCTGCGCAAGCGCACCGCCGACGCGGAGACCACCCCGCTGCGCGAGCCGGAGGCGTACCAGTACGAGATCGACGTCGGCGAGGTGGCCGAGGTGTGGCGCCGCGGCTCGGTCGTGGGCTCCTGGCTCGTCGACCTCACCGCCGACGCGCTGGCCCGGTCGCCGAAGCTGGAGGAGTTCACCGGGCGCGTCTCGGACTCCGGCGAAGGGCGGTGGACGGTACGGGCCGCGATCGACGAGGGCGTACCCACCCCCGTGATCGCCACCGCGCTCACCGATCGGTTCCAGTCCCGGGGCCTGGGCGAGTTCGGCGACCGGGTCCTGTCCGCCATGCGCAGCGAGTTCGGCGGACACGCCGAGAAAAGGAGCCGACCGTGACACGCCCGGACAACCACGTCATCGTGCTCTTCGGCGCCACCGGCGACCTCGCCAAGCGCAAACTGCTCCCCGGTCTCTTCCACCTCGCCAAGGCAGGCCTCCTCCCGGGCCGCTACCGTATCGTTGGCTCGGCACCAACCCAGTTCGCACTCACCGACGACGACTTCCGTATATACGCGCGCGACGCGGTCGCTACCTTCGGGCTGTCGGAGCCCTCTGGGCTGGCGTGGCAGGCCTTCGAGGACTCGCTGTCCTTCGGCGCGGCCGATCCTCAGGATCCCGGCCCGCTCCTCGCGGCGGTACGGGCAGCCGAGGACTCCCTCGGTGGGCAGCCACGCAGGCTGTTCCATCTGGCCGTTCCGCCCTCCGCGTTCGCATCCGTCATCGGAATACTCGGCGATACTAATCTTGCACAGGAATCCAAAGTGATCGTGGAGAAGCCGTTCGGCACCGATCTCGCTTCAGCACGAGCGCTTAACAAGACGATCCACGCCGTCTTCGACGAATCCCGGATCTTCCGCATCGATCACTTCCTCGGTAAGGAATCGGTGGACAACATCCTCGCCCTCCGGTTCGCCAACGGCTTGTTCGAACCCATCTGGAACCGGGACCACATCAGTCATGTGCAGATCGACGTCCCCGAAACGCTCGGCCTTGAGGGCCGCGGCCACTTCTACGAAGGCACCGGAGCCTTCCGGGACATGATCGTCACGCACCTGATCCAGGTACTCGGCATCGTGGCAATGGAGCCACCCGTCTGGCTCGCCGCCCAGCCATTGCGCGATGAGAAGGTCAAGGTCTTCGAGGCGCTGCGCCCCATCGGGCCCGAGCACGTCGTACGCGGCCAGTACGACGGCTACCGGGACGAGCCGGGTGTCGCGCCCGATTCACGGACCGAGACGTTCGCAGCGCTGCGGCTGGAGGTGGACAACTGGCGGTGGTCAGGGGTGCCGTTCTACCTGCGCTCCGGCAAGAACCTCGCACAGCACCGCGAGGTGATCACGCTCGGCCTGCGTGAACCACCCCTGAGGATGTTCCGTACGGATCTTCCCCACCGGGAGAAGGACCAAGGCAACAAGATCGTGATCGATTTCGGGGACCCTGGGTGGATCGCAGCCCGCTTCCTCGCCAAGGAACCCGGCCCCACCATGGACCTCGCACCGGCGACCATGGCCTTCCGCTACAACGACTCCTTCTGCCAGGCCCACGGACTTCAGGGCTACGAACGACTGATCCTGGACGCCATGCTCGGCGATCAGTCGCTGTTCACCCGCTCGGACGGAATTGAACACATCTGGGAGTTGTCGACCCCTCTGCTCGACAACCCACCGCCGCTCCAGCCATACGCCCCTGGCTCGTGGGGCCCCGAACAGGCCGTCAGCGAACTCATCGCGCCACACCAGTGGTATCTGCCAGGTGCCAGCGAAGATGCCATCGGGAGTCCTGGCCGAGGCCGACTCTGAAAGTGTGTGAGGCGGGTAGCTACCGCGGGCGTCGCTGGCATGGTCGCGCATGCCGCCGAAGCCGGCGACCAGTCCGATCCAGGTGCCCGCGAGGGAGGCGATGTGCAGGCCGTCGCGGGTGTTCCGCAGATCGCACTGGAATCCTACGACCGGATCGTTGGCCTCGTACTCGACCAGATCGCCGTCGACGGCTCGATCACCAAAGCCCCCGGCGGCGGCGAGGTCGCAGGACGGTCGTCGGTCGATCGCGGTAAACAGGGTCTGAAGCGCTCAGGTATGACGGACCGCTATGGAATCCCGCTGGGTCGCGTGTTGGCCGGAGCCAACCGTCACGACTCCCCGTTGCGCGCCCCGACCCTGGATCGCCTGGACGACCTGGGGCCGCTGCCCGACGACATCACCGTGCACCTGGACGCCGGCTACGACTCGGACAAGACCCGCGCCCTGCTCGACGAACGTGTCCTGCTCGCCGCATCGCGCGCAAGGGCGAGAAGGCGCCGATCCAGGCAAGTCAGAGGTGGCACGTCGAACGCACCCACGCCTGGCAGAACGCCTTCCACCGCCTCGGCCGCTGCTACGAGCGCCGCGTCACCGTCATCGATGCCTTCTTCGACCTCACCGACACCATCATCACGGTACGTAGCCTGATCCGTCGGACATGAGCGACCCACCGATGGGACGAACGCCCGAACCGCCGCCCATGACCAGACGCCAACTTTTGGGCGAAACCGACCATCAGACCGCCCGATGCGATCGCGGCATCGCTCCGACTCGGCGGTGTTCCCGGCCCTGACATCGGGCTGGTTTCCGTCCTTGCCCGGCGCGGTGCCACCCTGGCAAAACCTTGCCAGGACCGTTCACTGGTTCAGGAGTTCAGCGAAGCGGTCCAGCGCACGATCGGTGCGGTGGCGGTCGCCGGTAGCTGTGAGATCGAACAGCAGACCCCGGACAACGGCCATGACCAACGTGGGCGTGACGGTGTCGTCTGGACCGGTGGAGACGTCGCGGAAGGTGGCGCCGAGCGTGTCGAACCAGTCCGTGATCGCCTCGCCCTGGTCTGGGTAGGTCTCGGGGTGAACCAGTCCGTCGGCGTGCACCTCGAAGAACAGCCGGACGAACGGCGCACGTTCGTCTGCGCTGATCCACGCCCAGATACCACGCAGCCGCTCTTGCACAGAGCCCGTCTTTGGCGGAAGGTGCTCGGCCAGGCGCACAGCACCTCGGCGACGGGCCTCGGCGAGGACCGCCGCAACCAACTCCTGTTTGCTGCCGAAGTCGTAGAGCAGCATCCGTGGGCTGGTGTCGAGGGCTGCGGCCAGTGGCCGCAGGCTCAGCCCGGCCAAGCCGTGCGCCAGCACATAGTCGGTCGCCTGCGCCAGCGTGCGCTCGCGACGGGCGGGATCAGCGGGTCGCCCCACGGCGGATCTCCTCTCAGCGACTCGGAGTGGAAACAGCATGAGCGAGTATATGGTACGACTGTTTCAATAACGAAGGGAGATCACCTTGCATACCTTCGACCGAGCACTCGTCCTGGGTCCCGGGAGTCACGTCGGCACCGCCTGGATGGCAGGACTGGCCTACGGATTGCGCCGCGATGGCGTGGAACTGGGCGAAGCCGACCTGATCGTCGGGACGTCGGCCGGCGCGATCGTCGCAGCACTACTCGCCACCGGCCAGGACCCGGGGCGGCTCGCGACGTCGGCCCGCCAGCCAGCTCACCGGCTCAAGGCGGACCCCGGGCGGATGGGCGAGGTGTTCGCCGTACTCGGCGACCGCAGCCTGGAACCCGGCGAGGCCAGGCGTCACGTCGGTCGGCTCGCGCTCGACAGCACCGACCTCCAGGCCGAGGAGGCGCTGATCGCGGGCGCGCCGCCTTGATCGGTGCGGACGCGTGGCCGGAGCGGCGACTGCTGATCGCCGCCGTGGACGCAACCACCGGGGAGCCCGTGGTGTGGGACCGCGACAGCGGCGTTCCGTTGGTGCACGCGGTGGCAGCGAGTAGCGCCTTCCCTGGGGCCGCGCCGCCCGTTGCCATCGACGGCCGGCGATACATGGACGGTGCGCTGCGTGCGGGCTCCAACGCCGATCTCGCCGTTGGAGCCCGCACGCTGGTCGTGGTCGAGCCAATGGCCCACCTGTTTCCCCGGGAGCCACTCAATCAGCAGCTGGCGGCCGTGGGGGCAGGCACCGTGGTCACCATCGGCCCCGATCCTGCCTCGGTGCGCGCTTTCGGCTCGGACATGGGCGACCTGGCAGCCTGGGAACCGGCCTACCAAGCGGGTCTTCGCCAGGCCGGCGACGTCGACGCGCAACTCCGCTCCATGTGGCAGACAGAAGCCGACGTGGGCTGACAGCTGATCAGGTCGGTGATGTGTGGGCGCTGGCAGCCCACCGGACGGGTCGCCGCGCAGGCCGACCCCTCCGGCAGTACAGGTGCAAGTCCCCAGTGATCACAGAGCGTCGCAACTCGGTGGTCACCAAGACCTGCGCCTGCCTTACTTCCGGGGTAGTCCCACCACGCCTATCTGCGCCACCTCTAAGAAGCTGTTGTCTTTTCGATCTTGAGCGGTGGCGGTCGAACGCGGATTCCCGGTCGGGTGATCCTGCAGTGGCCAGAGCATGAAGACGGGGCCT
>NZ_JBSFMM010000418.1:0-4532 GCF_053599555.1 Streptomyces sp. NPDC000941 | reverse complement strand
CCCGCGCCCTCGCCTCCCAGGCCGCGGCGGTCGGGCACGACGCCGAGGGTCACCATCACGTCGCGGAAGTTGATCCCGGCCGCGCGCACCGCGATGCGTACGCGTCCGGCGGCCAGCGGCTCCTCCGCCTCCGGGAACGGCACCGGCGCGACGGCGTCGATCGTCCCGGCACCGGCTTCCAGGCGCCAGGCCCCCTCCCCGGCGGCGGGAAGGAGCAGCTCCGAGGCGGTCGCGCGGCTCAGCCGGGGGACGAGGATCCGGTCGCCGCGCAGTGCCAGCTGCGGTTCGTCGAGGTCGAGGGCGCAGCGGATCGCGTCGTCGACCGGGGCGTCCGTGTCCGTGCCGGTGTCGGTGTCGAGGAGGACGAATCGGCCGGGGTTCTCGGTCTGGGCGCTGCGGACCAGGCCCCAGACGGCCGCGGCGGCGGGGTCGATGGTGGCGTCCTCGTCCACGGCGACGGCCTTGCGGGTGACGATGACCAGCGGCGCGTCGTCCGGCTTCGGATCGGCCAGCCACTCCTGTACGAGCGTCAACGCCCGCCGTACGGCGTCCAACTCGCCACCCTCGCCCGTGGTGACGACGGTGCGGGACGGCGTCGGCGCGGGCTCGTCCACCCGGTCGGCGAGCGGGGAAGCGGGCGTCCACGCCAGGGTGAACAGGCCCTCGGGGAGGGGCTGCTGGGGGGAGGCGAGGCGGGTGGGGCGGGTGGTGACGGAGGCGGCGGTCAGGATGAGTTCGCCGGCCGGGTCGGTGAGGGTGAGGACGAGGCCGCCCTCGCCGTCCCCGCTCCCGTTCCCGGCGCGGGTGATGCGGGCGCGGGCGTGGGTGGCGCCGGTGGCGTGCAGGGTGACGCCGCTCCAGGAGAACGGCAGCCAGACCTCGCCGTCCGCGGTCCCGGCGGTGGCGATGAGGGGGTGGAGCGCGGCGTCGAGGAGCGCCGGGTGGAGCGCGAGGGCGTCGGTGGCCTCGCCGTCGGGGAGCGCGATCTCGGCGAGGAGGTCGTCGCCGTCGCGCCACAGGGCGTGGAGTCCCTGGAAGGCGGGCCCGTACGCGTAGCCGTCGTCGGCGGCGCGCTCGTAGAAGCCGGTGAGGTCGACGCGTTCGGCACCCGGCGGCGGCCAGGTCTCCTCCGCCCGCGTCCCGGCCGTGGGCTGGGCGGTGAGGGTGGCGGTCGCGTGGTGGGTCCACTCCGTCGAGGGCGTGGACGCCAGGCGGGTGTAGACGTGCAGTTCGCCGCCGGCGCCGAGGATGACCTGGAGCGCGAGGGGTTCGGTGGGGTGGAGGGTGAGCGGGTGGTGGAGGAGCAACTCCTCGACGTGCGGCGTTCCGGGGGCGTGGCCGGCGGCGCACAGCGCCAGCTCCAGCAGGGCGGTGCCGGGCAGCAGGACCGTTCCCGCGATGGTGTGCTCCGTCAGCCAGCTGGCGTGGTCGGCCGCCGGGACGTAACCGCTGAGCACCACCCCGCCGTCCGCCAGCGGCGCCACCGAGTCCAGCAGCGGGTGGTCGAGTGCCGTGCCGCCCGGGGAGGCGCCGCCGCCGGAGGGGCGCGGCGCGATCCAGTACGGCTGGTGCTGGAAGGGGTAGGTGGGGAGGTCGGTGACGTGGCGGCGCTGGTGCCAGGGGGTCCAGTCGACGGGGGCGTGGGTGGTGTGGAGGGTGGCCAGGGCCTGGGCGAGGGCGTGGGTGTCGGGCTGCTTGCCGGTGAGGGTGGGCAGGGCTGCGGCGGCGGTGGTCTCGGGGAGGGTGTGGTGGACGGCGTGGGTGAGGACGGGGGTGGGGCCGAGTTCGAGGAAGAGGCCGGCGTCGTGGGCGGCGGCGAGGTGGCTGATGGTCTGGTGGAAGCGGACGGGCCGGCGGATGTGCTCGGCCCAGTAGGCGGGGGTGGTGATGTGGCCGGGGTCGGCGGGCTCGCCGGTGAGGTTGCTGATGAGGGGGAGGGCGGGCGCGTGGAAGTCGAGGTCGGCGATGGCCTGCTGGAAGGGGGTGAGGATGGACTCCATCTGGGGGGAGTGGAAGGCGTGGGAGACCGGCAGCTCGCGGACCCGGCGGCTCTGGTCGCGCCAGTGGGCCGCCGCCGCCGCGACCTGGTCGGCGGCGCCGGAGATCACGGTGTGGGCGGGGGTGTTGGTGGCGGCGATGGCCAGGCCGGGGAAGTCGGCGAGGGTGGGGGCGACTTCGTCCTCGGTGGCGTGGAGGGTGGCCATGGCGCCGCCTTCGGGGAGCGACCCCATGAGGGTGGCGCGGGCGGCGACCAGGTGGGCGGCGTCGTCGAGTGACAGCACACCGGCGAGGTGGGCGGCGCTGACCTCGCCGATGGAGTGCCCGGCCACCGCGTCCGGGGCCAGGCCCATGGAGGTGAGGAGGCGGGCGAGGGAGACGTGGAGGGCGAACAGGCCGGTCTGGGTGTAGGTGGTGTGGTGGATGAGGTCGGCGGTGTCGTGGTGGGTGGCGAAGACGATCTCGCGCAGCGGGCGGTCGAGATGGGGGTCGAGGAGAGCGCAGATCTCGTCGAAGGCGTCGGCGAAGACGGGGAAGCGGGCGTGCAGCGCGGCGCCCATGCCGGGGCGTTGACTGCCCTGGCCGGAGAAGAGCCACACGGTCTTCCCCGGCGTCTCCGGGGCCTCGCCGCCGGGGGCGACGAGCGCGGCGTGCGGCGCGCCCTCGGCGAGCGCCGCCAGGGCCGCGGTCATCTCCTCCCGGTCCTCGCCCACGATCACGGCCCGGCGTTCGAAGGTGGCCCGGGTCGTGGCGAGGGACCAGCCGACGTCCGTGACCGGCACCTCCTCGTCCGCGCGGAGGCGTTCGGCGAGGCGGGTGGCCTGGGCGCGCAGTGCCTCCTCGCTGCGGGCGGAGAGCGGCCAGGGTACGAGGCCGGGCGTGGCGGCCGGGGCTGTGCCGGGCGTTTCGCCGGGGACCTGTTCGAGGATGAGGTGGGCGTTGGTGCCGGAGGCGCCGAAGGAGGAGACGGCGGCGCGGCGGGGGCGGCCGTCGGTCTGCGGCCAGTCGGCGGGTTCGGTCAGTAGCCGGACGTTGCCGCTGTCCCAGTCGACGTGGGGGGAGGGCTCGTTCACGTGCAGGGTGGGCGGCAGGACGCCGTGCCGCATGGCCATGATCATCTTGATGGCGCCCGCGACCCCGGCGGCGGCCTGGGCGTGCCCGATGTTGGACTTGATCGAGCCCAGCCAGAGGGGCTGGTCCTCGTCCGGCCGGTCCTGGCCGTAGGTGGCGAGCAGCGCCTGCGCCTCGATCGGGTCGCCGAGGGTGGTGCCGGTGCCGTGCGCCTCCACCGCGTCCACCTCGGCGGCGGACACCCCGGCGCTGGCCAGGGCCTGGGTGATGACCCGCTGCTGGGAGGGGCCGTTGGGGGCGGTGAGGCCGTTGCTGGCGCCGTCCTGGTTGATGGCGGAGCCGCGGATGACGGCCAGCACCTGGTGGCCGTTGCGGCGGGCGTCGGAGAGGCGTTCCAGTACCAGCAGCCCGGCGCCCTCGCTCCACCCGGTGCCGTCCGCGGCGGCGGCGAACGGCTTGCACAGGCCGTCCGGGGCCAGGCCGCGCTGGCGGGAGAAGTTGGTGAAGACCTCGGGGGTGGCCAGCACCGTGACGCCGCCGGCCAGTGCCAGCTCGCACTCGCCGCCGCGCAGCGCCTGCGCCGCCAGGTGCATCGCCACCAGTGAGGAGGAACAGGCGGTGTCCACGCTGACGGCCGGGCCCTGGAGCCCGAGGGTGTACGCCACCCGGCCGGAGACGACGCTGCCCGAGTTGGCGAGCATGCTGTAGCCCGCCAGGCGCGGATCGGCCGCCAGACCGGTGCCGTAGTCGTGGTACATGACGCCCGTGTAGACGCCGGTGAGGCTGTCCTTGAGGGTGTGCGGGTTGATCCCGGCGCGTTCGAGGGCTTCCCAGGCGGTCTCCAGCAGCAGGCGCTGCTGCGGGTCCATGGCCAGCGCCTCGCGGGGGTTGATGCCGAAGAACGCCGCGTCGAAGGCGTCGGCGTCGTGGAGGAACGCGCCCTGGGAGGCGTAGCTGGTGCCGGGGTGGTCCGGGTCGGGGTGGAAGAGGTTGGCCAGGTCCCAGCCACGGTTGGTGGGGAAGGGCCCGACCACGTGCCGCCCGTCCGCGACCAGCTCCCACAGCTCCTCGGGCGAGGTCACCCCGCCGGGGAAGCGGCAGGCCATCGCCACCACCGCGATCGGCTCGTCGGCCGCCGCCGCGATCCTTCCCGGTGTCGCGGCGGCGGCGGTGGTGCCGTCGAGGTGGCGGAGCAGGTGGTCGGTGAGGGCCTGCGGGGTGGGGTAGTCGAAGACGAGGGTGGCGGGCAGCCGCAGGCCGGTGGCGGCGGCCAGCCGGTTGCGCAGCGCCACTCCGGTGAGGGAGTCGAAGCCCAGCTCCTTGAACGCCGACTCGGAACGGATCGAGGCGTCCGTGGTGTGACCCAGGACCACGGCCGCCAGCTGGCGGACCGTGGCCAGCAGCGCCTCGCGCCGGGCCGTCGCGTCGAGGCCGGCGAGGCGGGCCGTGAGCGCGGTGCCGCC
>NZ_JBSFMM010000417.1:0-4553 GCF_053599555.1 Streptomyces sp. NPDC000941 | reverse complement strand
GGCCTGCCCGCCTCCGGCCATACGCGGGCCTCGGTCAGCAGGCGTACCTGCCCGGCTTCCCAGTCGACATGCGAGGTGGGCTCATCGACATGCAGTGTCCGCGGCAGCACACCGCGCCGCATCGCCTCCACCATCTTGATCACACCCGCCACACCCGCAGCGGCGAGGGTGTGGCCGATGTTCGACTTCAACGAGCCCAGCCACAGGGGCGGTTCGGCATCCCTGCCCTGCCCGTAGGTCGCCATCAGGGCCTGCGCCTCGATCGGGTCACCCAGCTTCGTACCCGTCCCGTGCGCCTCGACCGCGTCCACATCGGACGCAGCCAGCCGCGCGCTGGCCAGCGCCTGCCTGATCACCCGCTCCTGCGAGGGACCGTTCGGCGCCGTCAGACCGTTGCTCGCGCCGTCCTGGTTGACAGCCGAACCCCGCACCACCGCCAGCACACGATCCCCCCGCCGCCGGGCATCGGACAGCCGCTCCAGGACCAGGACACCCACACCCTCGCCCCATCCGGTGCCGTCGGCCGAGGCCGCGAACGCCTTGCAGCGGCCGTCCGGGGACAGGGCACGCTGGCGGCTGAACTCGATGAAGTTCGTCGGGCCCGACATGATCGTGGCACCGCCGACGAGCGCACGAGAGCATTCGCCGTTGCGCAGTGCCTGGGCGGCCAGGTGCAGGGCCACCAGCGAGGACGAGCACGCGGTGTCCACCGTCACTGCCGGACCCTCCAGGCCCAGTGTGTAGGCCAGCCGCCCCGAGGCCACACTCGTGGTGTTGCCCGTCGAGATATAGCCCTCGTATCCCTCGGGAATCTCCTGGAGACGCGAGGTGTAGTCACCGAAGATGACGCCGGCGAAGACACCCGTGTCGCTGCCGCGCACCGAGGTGGGGTCGATACCGGCATGCTCGAACGCCTCCCAGGCGGCTTCGAGCAGCAGTCGCTGCTGGGGGTCGGTGGCTATGGCTTCGCGCGGGTTGATGCCGAAGAAGGCCGCGTCGAACCCGTCCACCCCGTCGATGAATCCGCCTTCCCGGACGTACGACTTGCCGGGCGTGTTCGGGTCCGGGTCGTAGAGATTGTCGAGGTCCCAGCCCCGGTTCGTCGGGAACGGCGAGATGGTGTCCGTGCCCTCCTCCAGCAGACGCCAGAGCCCGTCCGGTGCGGTGACGCCTCCGGGCAGCCGGCAGCTCATTCCCACGATCACCACCGGGTCGGTGTCGGTGGTGCGCTCCGTGGCCGCGACACCGGTGCCGGTGGCCGCGCCGGACGTGGGTGCGTCGTCGCCGATCAGTTCGCGCCGCAGGTGGGCGGCGAGGGCGGCGGGCGTCGGGTGGTCGAAGACGAGGGTCGCGGGGAGGCGCAGGCCTGTCGTGGCATTCATGCGGTTGCGGAGTTCGACCGCCGTCAGAGAGTCGAAGCCCAGGTCCTTGAAGGCCCGCGCGGGGTCGAGGGAGCTGCCCACGCCGTGACCGAGAACGGCGACGACCTCGTCACGGACGATGCCGTGCAGGAGGCGGTCCTGTTCCTCGGAGCCGAGGCGTGCGAGGCGTTCCGTGAGGGACGCGGCTCCCGCCGCCTCCGCTCCGGCGGCCACGCGGCGCCCGTTCCGGCCGCCGCCTCGGACCAAGGAGCTTAAAACTGAGGGAAGTCGACCAGCGTCCAGACGGCGCTTGAGGGCGTTCCTGTCCAGTCGGGTCAGGACGGGGTCGCACCTGCCGGACAGGAGCGCGGCGTCGAGGAGCGCCAGACCGTCGTCGAGGGTGAGCAGACCGAATCCGCTGCGGATGATGCGGTCACGGTCGGCCTGCCCCAGCACCGCACCCATCCCGCCCGACCCACCGGACTGATCCCACAACCCCCACGCCAACGACGTACCCGGCAACCCCAACCCACACCGCACCCGCGCCAACCCATCCAAAAACGCATTCCCCGCCGCATAGTTCGCCTGCCCCGGACTGCCCACCACACCAGCAACCGACGAGAACAACACAAACGCCGACAGATCCAACCCACGCGTCAACTCATGCAGATTCCACGCCGCGTCCACCTTCGGCCGCAGCACCAGACCCAACTCCTCCACCGACAACCCCGACACCGTGGCATCACGCACCACACCCGCCGCATGCACCACCGCCCGCAACGGATGCTCCACCGGCACCGACGCCAACACACCCGCCAACGCCTCCCGATCCGCCACATCACACGCCTCCACCCGCACCCGAGCACCCAACCCCTCCAACTCCGCAACCAACTCCCCCGCACCCGACGCCGCCAGACCCCGACGACTCGTCAACACCAAATGCCGAACACCATGCACAACCACCAAATGACGCGCCACCAGACCACCCAGCGACCCCGTACCACCCGTCACCAACACCGACCCCTCACCAACGTCGACGAAGCCCGCCGAGAATGTCGGCGATGCCGGCGATGCCGGCTGATCCACGAGGCGGGCGAGACGCGGTACGAGGGCCTGGCCACGGCGCAGCGCCAGTTGCGGTTCACCGCCGGCGAGGGCTGAGGGGAGGAGAGCGAGGGACGTCTGCTCGTCGTCGCAGTCGACGAGCACCACTCGTCCAGGCTGTTCGGATTGCACACTGCGCAACAGTCCCCATGCGGCCGCGGCTGCCAGGTCCGTCGGTGCCTCGTCGTCCTGTACGGCGACGGCTCCACGGGTGACGACCAGGAGACGTGTCTCTTCCAGGCGGGAGTCGGCCAGCCATTCCTGGACCTGGGCGAGCAGCCGGGCCGTCCGGGCGTGCACTGTTTCGGGGACCGCAGCGCCGTCGTGCTCCGCGAGCAGCGGCAGGAGCGCGACGTCCACAGCTGCCTCGGCGACCGCCGCCGCGTCGGGATACTTGGTGAGCTCCACGAGTTCCGCGTTCTCCTCGAACAGCTGGGGCGCTGCGGAGGCGGCTGTGGCGAGCACTGCCCACCGTTCCCCGTCCGGGATGCCGCCCGCCACCAGCGTCGTGGGCGTCCAGTCGAGGCGGCTCAGGCCCGGACCGCGTCCGCGTCCGGGTGCGAAATTCTTCGGCGCCTCCCGGAGGACGAGCGAGGCGACCTCGATGACCGGGGTTCCGGCAGGGTCGACGGCCTGGCAACGGAAGGAGCCGGCGGTGCCTTCCACGGGCGCCCAGTGGACACGCAGAGAGTTCGCGCCGGTGGCGTGGAGGCTGACGCCGGCGAAGCCGAAGGGCAGCAGGGCTCCTTCGACCGCGTCATCCCGCGTCGTGGCCAGCGGGTGCAGCACGGCGTCGAGAAGGGCCGGGTGGATGCCGTATCCGGAGACCTCGGTGCCGTCAGGCAGGGCGATCTCGGCATACAGGTCGTCACCGTCCCGCCAGAGAGCTGTCAGCCCCTGGAAGACCGGGCCGTACTCGGTACCCAGGTCGGCGACGCGCACGTAGAAGTCGGTGAGGTCGACCGGTTGGGCACCAGCGGGCGGCCAGCTTCCCTGCGTGGGCGCGGTTCCGTGTGGAGCGGCGCTTTCGGTGACGAGCGATCCGGTGGCGTGCCGGACCCACGTACCCGAAGGGGACTGGGCGGAGAGTCGGAAGGTGTGCCGTCCGGCTGCTTCGGCGGCCTCGACGATGAGTTGGACACTGACGCTGTCGCTCGCGCCGAGTACGAGCGGCGCTTCGATCGTCAGGTCTTCCAGGTGGCCACAGCCGACGTAGTCGCCCGCGTGCAGCGCCAGCTCCACGAACACCGTGCCCGGCACCAGCACCGACCCAGCCACCACATGATCCGCAAGCCAGGGCTGGCCGGACAGCGAAATCCGGCCGGTGAACACCGTCAAACCATCCTCGGCCAGCACCACCGCCGCGCCCAGCAGGCCATGACCGGCAGGAGCCTGCCCCAAACTCACCACATCCCCGCCACCAGAACCCGCCAGCAGCCAGTAGCTGTCGTGTTGGAAGGCGTAGGTGGGCAGTTCGGCGTGAGCTGTGGTGGGGGTGGGGAAGATGATGGGCAGGCCGTGGCAGTGGGCTGCGGCCAGCGCCAGGGGGAAGACGAGGTCCTGGCCGGTGCGCTGCAATGGGATCGCGGTCGCGTCCTGGGGGACGAGGGAGGAGAGCACCGCGTCCGGGCCCAGCTCGACGAACACCCGCCCGCCCAACTCCCGCGCCTGCTCCACCCCGGCCGCGAAACGCACCGTACCCCGCAACTGCGCCACCCAGTACGCCGGATCCGCCAGCTCCCCCGCACTCGCCACCCGCCCGGTCACATTCGAGACCACCGGCACCCGCGGAGCATGCGCGGTCACTCCCGCGACCACCTCCGCGAACTCCTCCAGCGCTGTGTCCATGTGTGCCGAGTGGAACGCGTGGCTGACCCGCAGCGCCTTCGTCCGCCGGCCCAGCCCCGCAAAATGCCCCGCCACCTCCGCGACCGCATCCGCATCGCCCGAGACCACGACCGATTCGGCGTCATTGACCGCGGCCAGCGACACCCCCGGATGCCCCTCCAGGACGGTGAGGACCTCGTCCTCGGTTGCGGCGATCATGGTCATCGCTCCGCCGGAGCGGGCGGCCTGCATCAGCCGTCC
>NZ_JBSFMM010000416.1:0-4584 GCF_053599555.1 Streptomyces sp. NPDC000941 | reverse complement strand
CGGCAGGGCCGGACGGCCCTGCCGCTGCCGGGACAGGCTCAGCCCCGTTCGCCACAGCGGCAGCGTCCCCGCACAGAACCCGCAGCACCCGCGCCGCCACCTCCGACAGCCGCTCGGGCGGGAGGACCGCGTCGACCAGACCGTGGGCCATCAGGTTCTCCGCGACCTGGACGCCCGGCGGGAATTCCGCCCCGTACAGCGCCTCGTGCACCCGCGGCCCCAGGAAGCCGATGAGCGCGCCCGGCTCAGCGGCGGTGACGTGTCCCAGCGAGCCCCAGGAGGCGAGTACTCCGCCCGTCGTGGGGTGGCGCAGATGGACGAGGTAGGGCAGGCCGGCGGCCTTGTGGTCGGTGATCGCCGCGGCGACCTTGACCATCTGCAGAAACGCGACCGTGCCCTCCTGCATCCGCGTACCGCCGGACGCGGGCGCGGCGAGGAGGGGCAGCCGCTCCGCCGTCGCCCGTTCCACGGCGCGCACCAGCCGCTCCCCCGACGCGACGCCGATCGACCCGGCGAGGAAGCGGAACTCGCAGGCCACGATGGCCACCCGCCGTCCCTCGATACGGCCCTCGCCCGTGATGACGGACTCGTCGAGACCGGTGCGCTCGCGGGCCCGCTCCAGGTCGGCCCGGTAGTCGGGGTCGTCTGTCGAGATGTCGACCGGCTCGTCCCAGCGGCGCCAGCTGCCGGGGTCGACGACGGTCTCGATCAGCTGGAGGGCTGATGTGCGGGGGTTCGTTCCGGTCATGGTCACACCCTGCCACGGGAAACAGGGCTGCCGACAAGGATGGCCTCAATCATCCTGAGCATGTGCTAACTTTTTTTGGCATGTGCAGGGTTTCGCTATGACTACCTCGGTGCCGAGCGGCGAGCCGCGCGATCTCAGCGGCGACGAATTGGTGCGCGTGCTGGCGACGCTGTCCAATCCGCACCGCCTGCGGGTCGTCGCCACGCTCTCGCGGGAGCGGATGTACGTGAGCGAGCTGGCCCGCGCGCTGGGCATCAGCCGGGCGCTGCTCCAGGTCCATCTGCGCAAGTTGGAGGCGGCCGGGCTGGTGACGGCCCGGGTCGAAGTGTCGGAGGACGGCAAGGCCATGAAGTTCTACGAGGTCAACCGGTTCGCGATCCAGCTGACACCGGAGACCGTCGAGGCCGCGGAGCGGACGCTGACCCCGCCGGGCGACGGCCCGGACGAGCAGAAGACGAAGGGATCGAAGTGATGGATGGACACGACTGGACCGAGGTCGTCGGGGCCTTCGGCCTCTTCGCCCTGGTGACCACGGTGCTCACGACGGTCATCTGGCAGTTCGCGGCGACTCGGCGCGCGAAGGTCCAGGTGGTGCGGGAGTTGGAGTACCGCAAGCTCGCCGAGAGCGCGACCGCCGCGCAGCAGGCCACGGACGAGCGGCTGACGGAGATCAGCGAGCGGCTGGCGGAGATGCAGGGCCGGATGGATTCGCTGGAGCGCATCCTCCAGACCGTCGAATAGACAGACCGTCGAATAGACAGAATGGGCGATCAGGACATACGACGCGGGTCCTGGGCCGTCGAGCGGCAACTCGACGGCCCAGGTGAAGGAAGAAGCATCACCTCGCCCATGGGCGAGTTCTCACGGATACGTCCCTTCGTGGAAAGGACAGCAGCTCATGCTGCGCAAAAGCAAGTCACGGCAGAGGGCCGACGAACCGGACCGGGCCGCGTTGGTGGAGCGGGTCGCGGGGTGGTCCGTCCGCCATCGGGCCCTGGCGATCGTGGGCTGGTTCGCGCTGGTGGTCGTGGCGGTCCTGGCGAGCGCGGTCATACCGGGCGATACGGCGGACAGCACCGACCCCGGTGAGACGGGCCGCGCGGGCCGGGTGCTGGACGCGCAGCAGAAGTATCCGCCGCCCCAGGAGAACGTCCTGGTCCAGGCCCGTACGCAGGACGCGACACCGACGCGCTTCGCCGAGGACCAGGAGCTGCGCCGCGCCACCCAGGACCTGGTCACGACATTGCGCCGCACCCCCGGCACGGTCACCGCGGTCCGCTCCCCGCTGGAGCGCGACGGAAGCCGGCTGGTGTCGAAGGACGGCCGTTCCGGTCTGGTCACCTTCACCATGGCGGGGGCCCAGGAGCAGTGGTCCGAGCACTACGAGGCCGCGACCGAGACGGTGAAGACCGTACAGGCCCGCCACCCCCGGGTACGGCTGGCGCAGGCGGGCGACAGGAGCCTGTCGCGTGTGGTGGACGAGGGCATCAAGGGTGACTTCAAGCGGGCCGAGTTCTTCTCGCTTCCGCTCACCGTGGTGATTCTGCTGGTGGTGTTCGGGTCGCTGATCGCCGCCGCGATCCCGCTGCTGCTGGCGGCCACCACGGTCGTCGCCACCTTCGGTTTTCTCCAGGTGCTCGCCCACTGGGTGCCGGTGAACAGCGCCACGTCCTCCATGGTGCTGCTGATCGGCGTGGCGGTGGGCGTCGACTACTCGCTGTTCTATCTGCGCCGGGCGCGCGAGGAGCGTGCGGCCGGGCACGATGTCGCGGAGGCGCTGCGGATCACGGCGCGCACCTCGGGGCGGGTGGTGGTGGTTTCGGGTCTGACGGTGATGCTGTGTCTGGTCGGGCTGCTGTTCACGGGTCTTGACAACTTCAAGGGGCTGACGACCGGCGCGGTGCTGGTGGTCGGGGTCGCGATGGTCGGCTCGGTGACCGTACTGCCCGCCCTGCTGGCCGCGCTTGGCGCCCGGGTGGACAAGGCGCGGATCCCGTGGGTGGGCCGCCGCCGGACCGCGGCGGACCAGTCCCGGGCCTGGGTGGCGGTGGCCCGCGCGGTGGTGCGGCGCCCGCTGGTGTGGGGCGGCTCGGCGGCGCTGGCGCTGCTGGTGCTCGCGCTGCCCGCGCTGGGGATGCAGCTGCAGGACGCGGCGGTGACCGACAGCCTGTCGCGGACGGTGCCGACGGTGGACGCGGCGGTCCGGATGCAGGAGGCGTTCCCGGGCGCCCCGTCCCCCGCGTCGGTGGTGATCTGGGGGAAGCGGGATCCGGGCGCCGTGGACAGCCCGGCGGTACGGAAGGCCGTGGAAAGCCTGCACCAGCGGGCCGCGGCGAGCGGCGGGGCGCTGAACGAGCCCATTTCGGCCACCAAGGTGGGCCGGGCGCTGGTGGTACGGGTGCCGCTGGCGAGCTTCGGCACCGACGACGCGGCGAACCGGGCGCTGGAGACGCTGCGTCAGCGGACACTGCCCGCCGCGCTGGGCGAGGCGGGCAGAGCTGACAGCGAGACCGACGGCGGGATCGACTACGCGGTCGGCGGCAAGACGGCCTTCGCGTACGACTTCACCAACCGGATCACCGACCGGACCCCGTACGTCTTCGCCTTCGTGCTGCTGCTGGCCTTCGTGCTGCTGGTCGTCGCGTTCCGCTCGCCGGCCGTCGCGCTGATGTCGATCGTGCTGAACCTGCTGTCGATCGGTGCCGCTTACGGGGCGCTGACCTGGGTGTTCCAGGACGGCCACCTGAGTTCGGCGCTCGACTTCACCTCGTACGGCGGGGTGGTCGGCTGGCTGCCGCTGTTCATGTTCGTCATCCTTTTCGGGCTGAGCATGGACTACCACATCTTTGTGCTCAGCCGGATCCGCGAGCGCCGGCTCGCCGGGGAGGCGACGCGCGAGGCGGTGGTGGGGGGCGTCGCGTCCGGTGCGGGCGTGGTCACCAGCGCGGCCGTCATCATGACCGCGGCCTTCAGCGTCTTCGTCGTGCTGTCGGCGATCGAGTACAAGATGATGGGCGTCGGGCTTGCGGTGGCCGTCCTCATCGACGCGACGCTGGTGCGCGGGGTGCTGCTGCCCGCCGCGATCACGCTGCTCGGGCGGAGGTCGTTCCCGCAGGCGTCACTCCCGCAGACCTCACTCCCGCAGGCGTCACTCCAGGGGCGCGATCGTCTCGCCGGCGACATGCTGGTAGATGATCGAGCTGCGGAAGTCGACCACTTCCCGGCGCCCTGAGAAGCGGTCCATCAGGAAGGCGTGCAGCCGGTCCACGTCCGGCACCGCGACATGGACCAGGAAGTCGTCGCTGCCCGCGACGACATACACGGACAGCACCTCGGGGAGCGTCATCAGATAGCTCTTGAAACCCTCGATGACCTCCCGGCTCGGCGGCCGGATACGGACCGCGAGCAGCGCCTGCACCGGGCGGTTCAGGGCGCGCAGGTCGACCGTCGCGCGATAGCCGGTGATCACCCCGCGCTCCCTCAGACCGCGCACCCGCTCCAGACAGGTGGAGGGGGCGATGCCGAGGGTGCGGGCGAGTTCGCGATTGGTCTGCCGTGCGTCGCGCTGCAGTTCGCGGACGATCGCCGTATCAAGTTCGTCCATGGGGCCTCTCCGGACCGGCTCACCGAATTTTGTTCGGTGAGCCGGTCAGCTCATCGGTGTTTCGGCTAACTTCCCGAGCCGTGACCGTACAACGTACTCATACTCGTACTCGTACTTCTGCTTCCTCGCGTCCCCCGAGTCCAGTTCGGCGGCTCGGGCTCGGCGGCGGCACCGCGCTGTACGCGGGCGCCCTCCTCGGCCCCGGCGTGGGGGGGGGGGGGGGGGGGGCGCG
>NZ_JBSFMM010000415.1:0-4619 GCF_053599555.1 Streptomyces sp. NPDC000941 | reverse complement strand
CACGCCGTCACGTCGGCGTGTCGCTGTCTCATACTCACCACAAACCGACATCCGGTACGCGTTGCTGCTCCGCATCCGGGTAGCGGCGTACCGGCCCGTCGCTGATCATCGGGGGATGCGTCCGCTGAAGCACGGCTACACCAACCGCACCCTCGGTGACGGAGCCGTCGTGCAGAAGACCTACGAAGGTCCGGATGCCGAGCTCAGGCTCGACCGTGAGCGCACGCTGTTGGCCCGGCTCCGGGGGCGGCTCCCCGTGCCACCCGTGCACGCGGCGGACGCCGGCACCCTCACCCTCGGCTTCATGACCGGCGCACCCGGCCAGGAACTGTTGGACGCCGGACACGCCGTGGAGGTCCTGGAGGCGTGCGGCGGGCTGCTGCGCCGCATCCATGGGACTGAGGCGAGCGTGCCGGCGCTGGGCGCCGGCGACGAGGGCGAGGTGTTGGTGCACGGCGACTACGGGCCCCACAACGTGCTGCTCGACCCCGTCACCTTCCAGGTCACCGCAGTGGTCGACTGGGAGTTCGCCCGTCTCGGGGAACCGGTCGAGGACCTGGCCTGGTGCGAGTGGATCGTGCGGATGCACCACCCCGAGCACCGCCACGCTCTCGACGGCTTCTTCCGCGCCTATGGCGAGGATGTGGTGCCGCCCTGGCCGGTTCGCCAGGGCGCCATGCTGGCCAGATGCGAGTCCCTGCGGCATTTCTGCCATCGCTGGGAGCCGAACGGTCCGGGCGTGACGCTGTGGCGTGAGCGTGCGGTCGCGACGGCGGGTTGGCAGGAATAGCCCAGGAAACGCGAGCTGACGCGCGGCTGACGAGGTATGAGCGGGTTAACCACCGGGTCGAAGGTAGGGCTAGCCCCATGTTCCGGGGCGGCAGAGTGTCGCTAGTTTCATTATCCGCACCGCGATTTTGGGCTACGACCTGTGCATCCGTCAGATCTCAGATTTCGGCAGCGCCGTGCGAATGGAGTTCTGCTGCGTCGGGGGCCTTGCTCTCGGTGGATTCACCGCCGAGCGCATCGACGCATTCGAGCCGCGGTTCGGAAAGGGACCCCAACTGTTCTTCAGAACCGGCATTTTCCAGCTCCATCGCGCTTCGATGCCTCCAGCGGTCGGCCCGAACTGATGGAATTCCCCGAGACCTAGGAGATCTGCATGCGTTCGGAGCACGTGCGGCCGACCGCGGACGAGTTGCTGCGCTTGCAGGACGTCCACAAGGTGTACGGGCGGTCGCGCAACAGCGTGGCGGCGCTGGCGGGGGTGTCGCTCGGCTTCCAGCGCCACACGTTCACCGCTGTGATGGGCCCCTCCGGCTCCGGCAAGAGCACCTTCCTGCACTGCGCCGCCCTCCTGGATCGGCCGACGTCCGGCAGCGTCTTCCTGGACGGCCAGGACCTGACGACGATGAACGAGCGCTCGTTGACCAAGCTGCGCAGGAACCGGATCGGGTTCGTCTTCCAGAGTTTCAATCTGCTGCCCGCGCTGAACGTGGTGGATAACGTGACGCTGCCGCTGCGGCTGGCGGGCAAACGGCCCAACCGCGGGCTGGTGGACGACGTCATCGAGCGCACCGGCCTCACGTCCCGCCGCAAGCACCGCCCGGGCGAGCTCTCCGGCGGTCAGCAGCAGCGCGTGGCGATCGCCCGCGCCCTGGTCACCTGACCGGCCCTGCTGTTCGGAGACGAGCCGACAGGCGCCCTGGACACCGAGACCGCGCTGGAGATCCTGGGACTGCTGCGCGCGGCGGTGGATACCGGCGAGCAGACCGCGGTGATCGTGACGCACGACCCGGTGGCCGCATCGCACGCCGACCGCGTGGTGTTCCTTGTGGACGGTCGGGTGAGCGCCGAGCTCGAACGGCCCTCCGTCCAGGAGGTGGCCAGGCAGATGACCCGACTCGGCGCGTGGGCCCGGAGGCAGCAGCCCGTGCGCCCGGAACGGGCGGTCTGATGCTGCGTCTCGCGCTCAAGACCCTGCGGTACCGCAAGGGCGGGTTCCTCGCGTCACTGATCGCGCTGTTCGTCGGCGCCGTCGTCGTCCAGAGCTGCGGCGGTCTGCTGGAGACCGGTATCCGCGCCAACGTCAAGGCCGAGCGGCTGGCCGCGGCGCCCGTCGTGGTGACCGGCAGCCAGGATTATCCCGGCCACGCGGTCGGTACCGCGACCGATCCGATGACCGAGCGAGTGCTGCTGGACCAGAACCTGGTGGACGCCGTGGCCAAGGTGCCCGGTGTGGCCGCGGCCGTGCCGGACATCTCGGTGCCGATCACTGCGCTGGCAGGCCGGTCGGCCGGCGCGTCCGGGCACGGCTGGTCCAGCGCGTCACTCTCGCCGTACAAGCTGGTTGCGGGCGCCAAGCCGACCGCGTCCGGCGAGGTCGTGGTGGACAGCACCACCGCGAAACGGCTGGGCGTGCGGCCGGGCGAGCGGCTGAAGGCGTCGGTGCGCGGCATCCCGCACGTCTTTCGGGTCAGCGGAATCACCGAGAGCCGGATCGCCACCCAGTCTGTGCTGCTGTTCTCCGACGGCGAGGCCACTCGGCTGTACGACCGGCCCGGAAAGATCGACGACATCGGGGTGCTCGCCGCCCCGGGCACCGACCCGGCGACGCTCGCCAACGCGATCGATGACGCCGTCGCGGACCGCGGTGCCCAGGTGCTTCACGGCGACGATCGGGGGGTTGCCGAGTTCCCGGACGCGATCAGCGGCAAGCAGAACCTGATTCCACTCGCGGGCGCGTTCGGCGGCCTGGCCACCATGGTCGCGATCTTCGTGGTGGGCAGCACCGTGGGCATGTCGATGCAGCAGCGCCGCCGGGAGATGGCGCTGCTGCGCACGACAGGGGTCACGCCAGGGCAGTTGCGCCGCATGGTGATGGCGGAAACGTCCATGATCGCGCTGCTCGCGGCCGGCCTGTCGCTCGGGCCAGGGCTCGCGTTCGGCCACTTCATGTACGACATCCTGGTCCGGCAGGACCTGATCCCAGGCGAGATGATCTTCAGTCAGGGGCTGATCCCGCAGCTCGCCGGCTTCGGCGCCACGCTGTTCGCGGCGCTGGCCGCCGCGTTCATCGCCTCCCGCCGGGTGTCGAAGGTCCGGCCGACCGAGGCGATGGCCGAGGCAACGCTGCAGATCCGCTGGGTCAGCCCGATCCGCATGATCCTCGCGTTCCTGTTCCTGGGCGGTGCGACCGCGCTCGCGATCGTGACGGCGTCGGTGATGACCGGGCCGATCGCGGCGAGCACGGCCGGGCCCGCCGCGATGCTGTGGGCGGTCGGGATCGCCCTGGTGTCCCCGGGCCTGTGCCGCTGGCTGGTGGCTCTGCTGCGTTGGCCGGTCGGCTGGTTCACCGGGCTGTCGGGGCGGCTGGCGATGCTGAACGCGTCAGTGCGCAAGGTCCGGCTGGCCTCGGCGGTCGTCCCGATCATGCTGGCGACCGGGCTGGCCACGGCACTGATCTACCTACAGACCAGTCAGGACGATGCCAGCAGCCGGATGTTCGCCGACGGCCTGAAGGCGGACGCTGTGGTCAGTTCGCAGAGCGGTGCGCTGCCACCGTCGCTCGTGGACACGCTCTCCCGCCTGCCTCAGGTCGCCGGAGCGTCCGCTTCGGTGTCCAGCGAGGCGCGTCTGGAGACCGTCCTCGGCCCGGGCAAGGACGACAACGACACGATGGAGGATCGTCGGGTCAGGCCGATCCGGCTCGACCTGCAAGGGGTCACGGCGTCCGGCGCGCGGCAGACGATCGGGCACCCGGCGGTGCGGGGCGACTACGGGCGCCTGACCGGCGACAGCATCGTGCTGCCCACGGATGTGCTGGACGACAGCGGCAAAGACGTCGGCGACCGGGTGAGGCTGCGCTGGGGCAACGGAGAGGTGACCACGATGACGGTCGTCGGATCGTTCACCCCGCCGCGCGGTTTCGGCTACGCGATGGTGCCCGCGACCGAGCTGCTGCCCCGCACAACGACTGGCGTACTGCCGCAGATCCTGGTGAAGGCGAAGCCGGGGGTGTCGTCCCCGGACCTGAAGGCGGCGGTGCGGAAGGCGGCAGGCGGTGTGCCCGGAGTCGTCGTCGTGGACCGCGCGGAAGCGGTCGTGGCGCACGCGCAGAGCGATGAAACCGGCCGGGTGGCGAGCTTCCTGCTGGCCGCAGTGGTGGTCGGCTATGCGGTGATCGCGCTGATCAACTCGCTCATCGTGGCGACCGCCGAGCGGCGCAGCGAGTTCGCGCTGCAACGGTTGATCGGCTCGACCCGCGGCCAGGTGATGTGGATGATGTCGGTCGAGGCGCTGGTGACAGCGATGGTCGGGGTCGTGCTCGGCACCGGGGTCGCCGCCGGGTCACTGGTCCCGTTCGGGCTGGCCCTGGACGGGTCGGTGCTGCCCAGCGGGCCTGCGTGGATCTACCTGACGATCGTCGGGACCGCGGTGGCGCTGACGTTCGCGACGATCCTGTTCCCGACGTCGGTCGCGCTGCGGGCGAGGCCCGTGGAGGCCACCGCTCGCCCATGACCGTGGTCATGCCCCGCCGCGCCCCCCGCGCTGCCCGAGTCCGAGCGGACGAAGCAGCAGCCGCTGCCCGAGTCGGAGCGGACCAAGCAGCAGCCGCT
>NZ_JBSFMM010000414.1:0-4637 GCF_053599555.1 Streptomyces sp. NPDC000941 | reverse complement strand
TCGGATGTGGATGTGGTGGAGGCGCACGGCACGGGGACGAGGTTGGGTGATCCGATCGAGGCGCAGGCGTTGTTGGCCACGTACGGTCAGGATCGGAAGGCGGACCGTCCGCTGTTGCTGGGGTCGGTGAAGTCGAACATCGGTCATACACAGGCCGCGGCGGGCGTGGCGGGTGTGATCAAAATGGTGATGGCGATGCGGCATGGCGTGCTTCCCGGCACGCTGCACGTGGACGCGCCGTCGTCGCATGTGGACTGGGAGGCGGGCGCGGTCGAGCTGCTGACCGGGCCGGCGGAGTGGCCGTCGACGGACCGGGTGCGCCGGGCGGGTGTGTCCTCCTTCGGGATCAGCGGCACGAACGTCCACCTGATCGTGGAACAGCCGGAACCTTCCGACACGGTCGGTGGCGCCTCTGAGGAGGAGCCGGAGGGCAGTGGGCTGGTGCCGTGGGTGGTGTCGGGTGCGTCGCCGACGGCTCTGCGTGGTCAGGCGGGGCAGTTCCTGTCGCATTTGCGGGCGGGCGGAGAGCTGGGGCTGCGGGACGTGGGCTTCTCACTGGCTACGGGCCGGTCGGCGTTTGAGTATCGGGCGGTGGTGCTGGGCGAGGACCTGGAGAGCGCGGCGCGGGGCGTGGCGGCACTGGCCGCGGACGAGCCGAATGCGGACGTGATCAAGGGCTCGGCGACCAGTGAGGGCAGGATGGCGTTCCTGTTCGCGGGGCAGGGTGCTCAGCGGTTGGGGATGGGGCGTGAGTTGTATGGGCGGTTCCCGGTGTTCGCGGGGGCGTGGGATGAGGTGGTGGCGGAGTTGGATCCGCTGTTGGGTGTGGCGTTGCGGGATGTGGTGTGGGGCGAGGACGAGGGGTTGCTGAATCGGACGGAGTTCGCTCAGCCTGCCCTGTTCGCGGTTGAGGTGGCGTTGTTCCGGCTGGTGGAGTCCTGGGGGATTGCCCCTGACCATCTGGTGGGGCATTCGGTCGGTGAGATCGCGGCCGCCCATGTGGCGGGGGTGTTGTCGCTGGCGGACGCGTGTGCGCTGGTGGTGGCGCGAGGCCGGTTGATGCAGGGGTTGCCCGCGGGTGGGGCGATGGTGGCGGTGCGGGCGGCTGAGGATGAGGTGCTGCCGCTGCTGTCCAGCGAGGTGTCGATCGCCGCCGTCAACGGTCCTGGTTCGGTGGTGGTGTCCGGGGCTGAGGAGACAGTGCTGGAGATCGCGGAGCGGTTTGCGGCGCAGGGGCGGAAGACAAGTCGGCTGCGGGTGTCGCATGCGTTCCACTCCCCGCTGATGGACCCGATGCTCGACGAGTTCCGTACCGTGGCCGAAGGGCTGTCCTACCAGCCCCCGGCCATTCCGGTGGTGTCCACACTCACGGGCGGGCCCGCCAAGGGCACGGATCTGTGCTCCGCCGACTACTGGGTCGAGCATGTACGGGCGACCGTACGGTTCTCCGACGCCGTGGCGGTGTTGGGCGACGCCGGGGTGCGCAGGTTCCTCGAGCTCGGGCCGGACGGGGCGCTGTCGGCGCTGGCGGCCGAAAGCCTTGCCGACGAGCTCCTGCTGGTGCCGGTGCTGCGCAAGGACCGAGAGGAGGAGCGGTCCGCGCTGACGGCCATGGCGCGGATGTTCGCGAACGGTGCGGAGGTGCGCTGGGCAGCCCTGTTCCCGGGAGCCCGCCGAGTACCACTCCCCACCTACGCCTTCCAACACGAGCGGTTCTGGCCGACGGGTACGGTGAGCCGTGCCGGCGATGTGCGCGCGGCGGGGCTGGGGGACGCGCATCACCCGCTGCTGGGGGCGTCCGTCGAACTGGCCGACAGCCAGGGGGCGTTGTTCACCAGCCGCCTCTCCGTGGGATCCCATGCGTGGCTGGCAGATCATGTCGTGATGGGCCGGGTGGTGGTGCCGGGTACGGCGCTGCTGGAGCTGACGCTCCGGGCCGCGGACGAGGTCGGCTGCGACCGGGTGGAGGAGTTGACGCTGGCGGCGCCGCTCGTCCTGCCCGAACAGGGTGCCGTACAGCTGCAACTCGCCGTTCACGAGGCCGATGACTCCGGCTGTCGTCCCGTCAGTGTCCACTCCCGGCCGGAGGGCATGGCGCGGGAGTGGACACTGCACGCCAGTGGTGTGCTGGCGGAGGGCGAGTCGACAGCGACCGCGACACCGCTGGCGGTGTGGCCGCCGGAGAGCGCCGAGCACATCGATGTGAGCGATTGCTACGACCGCTTCGCGAACATCGGCTTCGACTACGGGCCACTGTTCCAGGGGCTGCGGGCCGCCTGGCGGCGCGGCGATGAACTCTTCGCCGAGGTCGCCCTCCCGGAACGGGGCGAGGCCGACGCCGCGGGCTACGGACTCCACCCCGCGCTGCTCGACGCCGTCCTGCACACCGCCCTCCTCGCCGGGCTCGACAAAGCGGGCGGGGATGGCGGGGACGGCGGTGCGGCCGATACGGGCGCCATGGCGAGTCTGCCGTTCAGCTGGGAGGGCGTCGCCCTGCACGCCTCCGGCGCGTCGGCGCTCCGTGTCCGGCTGTCCCCGGCGGGCGACAACGCCATGTCGATCACGCTGGCCGACACGGCCGGCGGCCCGGTCGGCTCCATCGATTCGCTCGTCGTACGTTCGGTGTCCGCCGACCAACTCGGCGCCGCGGACACGAGTGATACGGACGCGCTGTTCCAGGTGGACTGGACGCCGGCCTCGCCGTTGCCGCCCGCCGTCGACGCCCCGGACGCCGCCACCGCCGTGGTGCTGGGCTCCGAGCAGTCCTGGCTGGCCGAGGCGCTGCGGGCGGCCGGGACGCCCGTGGCGGTGTGTGCCGACATCGCCGGGGTGACATCGCCGCCGACGGGAGCCGACGTACCGGAGGTGGTGCTGGTTCCGGTCGGGGACGGCACTCCCGAAGACCCGGCCATCCCCGAAGACCCGGTACGCTCCGCGCACCAGGCGGCGACCTGGGCCCTGCACCTCGCCCAATCGTGGCTCGCGGACGAGGGTGCGGCCGCCTCGCGCCTTGTGTTCGTCACGCGTGGCGCGACGACGGGCGAGGACTTGGCCGCCGCGTCCGTATGGGGCCTGGTCCGCTCGGCGCAGACCGAGCACCCCGGCCGGTTCGGCCTGGTGAACCTCGACAACACCGATGCCTCCGTGGCCGCGCTGCGACAGGCCGTCGCCTCGGGCGAGCCGCAGTCGGATGTCCGCGCCGGCGCGATCACCGTCCCGCGGCTGGTCCGTGCGTCCACCGCCGCGGCGGATCCCGACACGTCGGCCGTGGAGTGGGATCCCGAGGGGACGGTCCTGGTCACCGGCGGTACGGGCGGGCTGGGGCGTGAGGTGGCGCGCCATCTGGTGACGGAGCACGGTGTCCGCAACCTGATCCTGGCCAGCCGCAGCGGCCCGGACGCCGACGGAGTCGGCGAACTCGTCGCGGAACTCGCCCGGCACGGTGCTGACGCACAAGCCGTGGCATGCGATGTCGCGGACCGCGACGCCGTGGCGGACCTGCTGGCGGGGGTGGCGCCGGACCGTCCGGTGCGGGCGGTGGTGCATACGGCGGGGGTGCTGGACGACGGTGTGCTGGAGTCGCTGTCGCCGGAGCGCATGGCCGCCGTGCTGCGGCCGAAGGCCGACGCGGCATGGGTGCTGCACGAAGCGACGCATGAGCTGGACCTGACGGCGTTTGTCCTCTTCTCCTCGGTGGCCGGTGTGTTCGGCGCCGCCGGCCAGGCCAACTACGCGGCGGGCAACGCGTTCCTGGACGCGCTGGCCGAGCATCGGCGTACGGCCGGTCTGCCCGCGGTGTCGCTCGTATGGGGGCCGTGGACGCAGACCGAAGGGATGACCAGCACGCTGACCGAGGCGGACCTGGCGCGGCTCGCGCGGTCGGGTATGCCTCCGCTGTCGATCGAGGAAGGGCTGACGCTGTTCGACGGGGCCTTGGCGACCGGGGCGGCGGCCGTCGTTCCGGTCCGGCTGGACCTGCCCGCCTGGCGCGCCCAGGGCGAGGTCCCCGCTCTGCTGCGTGGCCTGATCAGGACGAGGACCCGGCGAGCGGCCGGAACCGGCGTAGGAGCCGGGGCCTCGCTGGCCGACCGGCTCATCGGTCTCAGCGATGCCGAAAGGGCGGAAGCCGTACGCGAACTGGTCAGTGCGCAGGCAGCCGATGTGCTGGGCCATGCGGGGGCGGACGCCATCGAGCCGACCCGCGAGTTCAAGACCTTGGGCTTCGACTCGCTCACCGCGATCGAACTGCGCAACCGCCTGAACGCCACCACCGGGCTCCGGCTGCCCGCCACCCTGATCTTCGACTATCCGACGCCGGACGCACTGGCCGACCACATACGCGCGCAACTCGTCCCGGAGGAGGCGGGGCCGATGTCCATCCTGGCCGAGCTGGACCGTCTGGAGCTCGCCTTCGCGCAGGTGTCGGTCGATCCGGAGCTGCACGAGCGGGTGGCGGGGCGGCTGGAGGTGCTGCGCAGCCGATGGGGGGCCCTGCACGAAGACCCGGACCAGAAGGCCGACCACGAGTTCGACTTCGACGCCGCGACCGACAGCGAGGTCTTCGAGATGCTGGACAACGAGCTCGGGCTGTCCTGAGCCCGTGCCGCTCGACGGGTCGTGCGCGAGCCGAAACGCTC
>NZ_JBSFMM010000413.1:0-4670 GCF_053599555.1 Streptomyces sp. NPDC000941 | reverse complement strand
GCCGGGCCGACGGGCCCGGCGACCGGTGAGCGATGATCGGTGACGGTCAGGAGGGGTTGTTCGCGTGGGTGAGGGTCGTCCATGCGTTGAAGTAGTTGTCCGTGCCGGACGGCCGGTGTCCCTCGGTGTACTTCTGGGCGTTGGACATGGCGATGCCGAGGCGGTTGTGGAGGGCGTTGTAGCCGACCTCGGTGACCTCGGCGAGGCCCTTCTTGACCGAGCCGCCGCACAGCCAGGACGGCACGGCGGTGCCGTTCTCATAGGAGGTGTGGAAGCCCAGCGCGTAGCGCAGCCGGTCCTGGATCTTCGGATAGAGGTCCTGGCCCTGGATGCGGCTGGTCTCCGCGATGTCCGCGACGGAGGCGATGCCCCAGCCGGTGTGCCCGAAGTCGCGGCAGGTCTCCTGGGCGAGGCCGTCGGCGAAGGTGCTCTGGCCCTGCCAGTACTTGATGATCTCGGCGCTGGTGTCGATGCTGCTGCCCGCGGGCGGCTTGGGCAGATCGCCGTCGCTGGTCAGATATATGTACGCCGGGACGCGGGCGAGATAGGTGGCGACCGCCTTGTCGTAACTGGTGCGGTCCTCGATGAAGACCGAGATGCCGATCGCCGCCTCGGTCATGACCAGTTCCCAGTTGCCGTTCTTGGTCGCCGCGCCGTTGATCACTTCGGGGAGGTATACGTTGCGTAGCATGGTCGCGAAGCGGCCGGCGCCCGGCCAGCCCCCGTCGTAGGTGTACTTGATGATCTCGGCGGCCCGCGGCCAGGTGGATCCGGACCAGCCGGTCTGCAGCGGGGCGTTGCTGTTGGTGTGATCGGTGATGGTCGCCGACCAGGCGTCCATGATCTCGATGGACTTCTTGGCGTATCTGCTGTCCCGGGTGAAGTACCAGGCGAGCGCGTCGGTGTAGGCCGCGATGGCGTCCTGGCGCTCGTCGGTGCAGCCGTAGTTGGGGTTGGAGGAGGAGCCGCACTCCACGACGGCCCGCGGCTTGGGGGTGCGCGAGAGCGAGGCGTAGGAGCTGGCCAGCATGTCGTCGTACGCGGCCTTCCAGGGCTGCTGGCCGGCCTGCACCTTCGAGCGGGCGTAGTCGAGCTGGGCGCGGCTCACCAGGACGCCGGGGTGGGCGAAGGTGGTCGGCGCGGCCGTCGCCCGTGGGGCGGCCGGCCCGGTGAACTGCAGGCTCAGCAGGCCGGCCAGCAGGGCGAGAACGGTGCACAGGGCGGTTCTGGTTCGTGTCATCCGGTGACCTCTTCCGTTCACGAATGGGAACGCAGTTCCGAATACGGATAGGAATGGCCTGGACCATAAGAGCCCTGTGTGGACATGTCAATGTTCGTGATGCCGGTCAGTAGTCCAGCCGCGGGTACCAGTCGTCACGGCCGCCCGGTGTCAGGTCCAGCAGATTCCAGACGGGGCTGAGGAGGTCGATCCCGCGCTCCTTGATGTCCTCGGCCATCCGCGGATGGGCGGAGTAGCGGTGGCGGACCGTGCCATCGCCGTCCCGGGTGAAGACGGAGATCGTGGAGTCCTGCTCGCCGTCCTTGTCCTCGCTGCCGAGGTCGTATTTGAAGGTGCTGTCCCCGCAGCTCAGCAGGCGCAGCCGGGACCAGCCGCGGTCGCGGGCGAGCTGCCGCAGGGCGGGCGGGTCGGCGGCCGCGGCGATGACGAAGTCGGCGTTCCGGGCGATGTGGTGGGCGACGCCGTTGTAGCCGTCGGTCCACAGGGTGCACATCGGGCACGGCTCGGTCTGCGACTTGCCGTACATGAAGTGGTAGACGATCAGCGGCCGGTCCGGGGCGGTGAACAGCTCGCTCAGGGTGGTCTCGCGGACGGGGGAGTCGCCCGCGTCGAGGCCGGCGGGGCCTTCGATGAAGACGTAGTCGTCGACCGCCGGCCCCTGGGGGAGCGCCCGCCGCTGGGCCGCGACCCGTTCGCGGTGGCGCATGAGTTCGATCTCGGCGAGCCGGAGCTCTTCGCGGGCGGCGAGATAGTCCGCGGGCTCATCGGGCAGTCGGGTCTGCCGCAACATCGCATCCTCCTGGGTGGGAAGGCCCCGAGGGGATTCGAGTCTATGGCGGTTCCGGGGCGCGCCGAGGCCGAGAAATAGTGTGCCAAGCGAGAAGGTGCAGGTCAGGACGGTAACGGCCGGGCGGTGGGCTTGCTCCAGCAGGGAGCCCTGTCAGGCGTGGTCGGCGCAGCAGGGCGTCGGATCGGGGACTTCGAACGGTGCCAGCGCCCCGCCGGCGGCCGGCATCAGGGCGAGGGTGAGCCGCCCGTCCCGCCACTCGGGCCGTACGTGGTCGCGGGTGAGCACGGGCGTGGCGGGAGCGGGCCCCTGGCCGTCCGCCGTCGGCGCGCCGACCACGGTGACCCGGTCGATGGCGGTCAGGGCGAGCAGATCGGCCACGGTCACCGTGCCCGTGAGGCGTTCCACTCCGGGGTAGACCACGGCACGCCCGCCGCTGCGCCGGGCGTGCTCCGCGGCGGCCGACGCAGCCGCACGGGCAGCCTGCTGCGCGCCGTACGAGCGCTCACCCAGGACCGCGCCCACATCCGGGCGCTGCCATCCGGCGATGCGCTCCCATACGGCCTCGGCCGCGGCGGCGTCGGGCAGGGCGAGTGAGACGGCGGTGGAGCGGCGCTCGTCGGTGCGGATCAGATGGGTGCAGGCGACCGTGTTCGGCACGAGGGCGAGGTGGTCCAGCAGATCGTGGATCAGATGGTCGGCTTCGCGCAGATTCGCCGACCCGGCGTCCACCCCGATGAAGGAGTGGACGCCGGGTACGTCGTGGGGTGCGGTCATGCGGGCAGGACCCACATGGGGTTGGAGTAGAACCACAGGTCCTTCCACGGATCGGCGTCGCCGATCACGTCCATGGCCGGCCCCGCCGGGTCGACGGCGGCACCGCGCAGGCCGACGGCGCCACGGTTGCCGTCGGTGCCGCGCAGCCGCACGTACACCGGCTTGTCCACCCGGCCCAGGGAGTAGGTCAGGCGCACCGAACCGGTCGACCTGTCGACCTCGAAGGACTTCACGACCTTGGTGTCCGGGGTGGTGAAGGTGTCCTTGTCGGAGACCGGGCCGGTGACGGCGCCCTGGATGACGTCCACCCGGGCCAGCTTCGGCACGAACTGCGACCAGTTGGGCCCGTTGGCCAGGCTGATCTCCATGACCAGGTCGACCTGGGCGCCGCGGCGCACATGCAGCACATCGCCGAGGGTGATCGCGCGGCTGCCGGAGCGCAGCTGGGCGTTCAGGCCGCTGATGAGCCCGCCGTGGTCCACCCAGACACGTCCGGCGCGGATGCCGTCCATGACCGCCTTGTAGCCGAAGGAGGCGGCGCCCACGTGGGTACGGGAGTACTGGCCCGGCCAGAAGTCGGTGTCGGTGAGGCCCGGGCCGCCGCCGTAGACCGGGTCGTTGTAGCGGCCGTTGCCGTTGAAGTCGCTGTTCGGGCCGCGCACGGCGGTGTCGGCGTAGACGTTGTGGGAGTCGGAGTTGGCGGTGATCCACCAGGGCTTGCCCTCGGCGAGCAGGCTGTCCCACAGGCCGCCGACGGTGGCGGTCATCCAGTCGAAGCCGCCCCAGGTGCGGTAGCTCTCCAGCGGGTAGCCGGGGTAGGAGTCGGCGCCGGGGCTGTTGTCGTAGATGCCACGGGCCCCGCCGGGGCCGTTCGGGGCGGGCAGCCCGGCGGCCTGGTGGCCGGGGGCGCCCTCCATGCCGACGGCGATGGTCGGCTGGGCGTCGCGCCAGCCGCGGATCTCGTGCGGGGAGTCGATGCCCTTGCGCGCCGGGTGGTTGGCCAGGAACAGGATGTCCTTCACCCGGCGGCGCTGGACCTGCTCGGCGAGGAAGTTGACTCCCGCGATGGCCAGCGCCTCGTTGGCGGGGGTGTTGGAGGTGGCCTTCTTCACCGAGCCGTCGAAGGAGTTCTCGAACTCCTTCAGCACCGCCACCTCGTTCCTGCCGGGGTGTACGAACACGGTGCCGTGCTCGGCGGCCGGGATGTTCCACTCCAGGCCCTGGAAGACGAGGGTGTCGTCGATCTGGTCGCGGGCGGCGACGATGTCCGGGTTGACCTTCTCCACGCCGATCTTGGCGTGCGTCTCGCTGCCGTGGTCGGTGATGACCATCCAGTCGAGGCCGTGCGCGTTCGCCTGCCGTACGTGGTCGATGACCCGGTACTTGGCGTCCGAGCTGTACTGGGTGTGGATGTGGTGGTCGCCGGCCAGCCACAGATACCCGCCGGAGCGCTCGCTGCGGGAACTCGCCGATGCGGCTGTCACCGACGCGGGCTCCGCGGCCGCGGCCTGGCCCGCGCCACCGAGGACGCTGCCCGCCGCGAGGCCCGCGCCGAGCAGGCCGGTGCGGCGCAGCATGGAGCGCCGGGAGAGCTGGCTGGGGGTCAGCGCCTCGTCGGGCACCGACATGTCGAGGGCTGGCGGCAGGGACGATGCGTCGCCGCTTCCGTGGTGGTGGTGATGGTGGTGACCGTGGCCGTGTGTATGACCGTGGCTCATGTTCAACTCCCGCCGGCGCAGGCACGTACATGCTTGGGACGTGCAGATTCTGAAAAGCCGGCGTGAACGGGAGAGGTCCGATCGGTTGTGTGATGAGGAACGGCTGATGTGCGGTGGGCGCACATCTGGTGTGTGTGCCGGTGGCACC
>NZ_JBSFMM010000412.1:0-4700 GCF_053599555.1 Streptomyces sp. NPDC000941 | reverse complement strand
GTGTGGGGGGCGAGGGCTTGTTCGCAGGCGTGGATCGATTGGGCGAAGACGGGTGAGGTCTCCAGCAGTTGTAGTCCCATCCCGGCCCATTGACCACCTTGTCCCGGGTACACGAACACGACCTTGCCCAGGTCACCGGTCTTCCTCGCCGTACCGGTGACGACAGCGGTGTGGGCCTCGTCGGCCGCCAAAGCATCCAGACCACGCAGGAAGTCGGTGCGGTCCTGGCCCACCACGACGGCGCGGTGCTCGAAGGAGGCGCGGCCCGTTGCGAGGGTGTGACCGACGTCGGCCGGGTTCACCTCGGGGGTGTTGGTCAGGTACGTGTGCAACTGGCGGGCCTGGGCGCGTAGCGCTTGTGGGCTCTTCGCGGAGATCGCCCAGGGCAGTGGGCCGGGGGTGGCGTGGGGCTCTGCCGGTTCGTGGGCCTCCGCGGCGGGCGGTGCTTGTTCCAGGATGACGTGGGCGTTGGTGCCACTGACGCCGAAAGAGGAGACGCCCGCACGGCGCATCCGACGCTGCTCGGGCCAGGCCATCGGCTCGGTCAGCAACCGCACCGTCCCGCCCGACCAGTCCACATGTGGTGAGGGCTCCTCGGCATGCAGAGTCTGTGGCAACAGCCCGTGGCGCATGGCCATCACCATCTTGATGACGCCGCCTGCCCCCGCGGCGGCCTGGGTGTGTCCGACGTTGGACTTGATCGATCCCAACCACAACGGCCGATCGGCCGACCGCCCGTGTCCGTACGTCGCCAGCAGCGCCTGGGCCTCGATGGGGTCACCGAGCGTCGTCCCTGTGCCGTGTCCCTCCACCGCGTCGATGTCCGCCGCGGCAACCCCCGCGTTTTCCCACGCCTGGCGGATGACTCGCTCCTGCGACGGGCCGTTCGGCGCCGTCAGCCCATTGCTCGCCCCGTCCTGGTTGACCGCGCTCCCCCGTACCACTGCCAGGACCCGGTGGCCGTTGCGCTGGGCGTCCGACAGCCGCTCCACCAGGAGCATCCCCGCACCCTCCGCCCAGCCCGTACCGTCCGCCCGGGCTCCGAAGGATTTGCACCGCCCGTCCCGGGACAGTCCCCGCTGGCGCGAGAACTCGACGAAAGTGGTGGGGGTGGACATGACGGTGACACCGCCGGCCAGCGCCATCGAGCATTCCCCTGACCGCAGCGCCTGGCAGGCCAGATGGAGGGCGACCAGGGACGACGAACACGCCGTGTCCACGGTGACCGCCGGCCCTTCCAGGCCGAAGGTGTAGGCGACACGCCCCGAGGCGACACTGCCCGCGTTTCCATTGCCGATATAGCCCTCGTAGCCCTCTGGGATCTCGCGCAGGCGCGTGCCGTAGTCGTGGTACATCACCCCCGCGAACACCCCGGTCGAACTCCCCCGCAGCGACGCTGGGTCGATCCCCGCCCGTTCCAGCGCCTCCCAGGAGATCTCCAGCAGCAGCCGCTGCTGAGGATCCATCGCCACCGCCTCACGCGGGCCGATCCCGAAGAACGCCGCGTCGAACTCACCCGCGTCGTAGAGGAACCCACCCTGCCGGGTGTAGGAGGTGCCGGTTCGGTCCGGGTCGGGGTCGTAGAGCCGCTCCACCTGCCAGCCCCGGTCCGCGGGGAAGTCACCCACCGCGTCCATACCGGAGGCGACCAGATCCCACAGGCCCTCGGCCGACCGCACACCTCCCGGAAACCGGCACGCCATGCCGACGATGGCCACCGGCTCGCCCACTGCCCCGCCGACGGCTGCGGCGGGTGGGGCGGCCGCAGCCGCCGAGACACCGCCGGCCAACTCGTCACACAGGAAACGGGCGAGCACGTCCGGGCGCGGCCGGTCGAAGATCAAGCCGGCCGACAGACGCAACCCGGTGGCCTGCTGCAACCTGTTCCGCAGCTCCACCGCGGCGAGGGAGTCGAACCCCAGGTCGCGGAACGCCGAGTCCACCGGGACCGCTTCGGCCGTGCCGTGCCCCAGCACCGCGGCCGCCCGGGAGCGCACGAGCCGCAGCACCTCGCGTAGCCGTTCTTCCGGCCCGAGGCCGGTCAACCGCCGCCGCAGGGACGTCGGCTCACCGGCCGAGGCGTCGCGGGTCCGGGACGGCCGGGCCGGAGCGACGCCCGTCAGGTGGCGCAGGAATGGCGGGACTGATCCGGATGTCTGAAGCTCCTTCGTGCTGAGTGCGGCGGGCACCACCAGGGCGCGTCCGCAGCTCAGGGCCTTGTCGAAGAGCTCCAGGCCCTCGCTGATGGCCAGCGGCCTCAGGCCCGAGCGGCGGAGCCGTGCGTGGTCCGTGGCATCCAGTTGCCCGGTCATGCCCTCGGTCTGCTCCCAAACCCCCCAGGCCAAGGACATCGCCGGCAACCGCGCGGCCCTCCGGTGACTCGCCAGCGCGTCCAGGGCGGCGTTGGCTGCGGCGTAGTTGGCCTGCCCTGCCGAGCCCATCACCCCGGCCAGCGAGGAGAAGAGCACAAACGCGGACAACGGCAGGTCGCGTGTGAGCTGGTGGAGATTGAGCGCCGAATCGACCTTGGCCCGCAGGACATGGGTCATGCCCTCCGGTGTGAGGGATGTGATCACCCCGTCGTCCAGTACGCCTGCCGCATGCACCACAGCGGCCAGCGGATGGTCGACGGAGATCTCCGACAAAGCGCCCGCGAGTTGCGTCCGGTCTGCTGCATCGCAGGCGGCAATGGTCACCTGCGCCCCGTGCTCGGCGAGCTCGGCCTCCAGTTGCCTGGCCCCCGGGGCATCGAGGCCACGTCGGCTGATCAGCAGCAGATGCCGTACGTCATGGGTGGCCACCAAGTGGCGGGCGAGCATGGCGCCGAGGCTGCCGGTGCCGCCCGTGATGAGTACGGTGCCGTCCGGATCCCAGGGACGCTCGTCCATGGCCTCGGTGGCGGTGTCGACCAGCGGGCTCAGCCGGGGTGTGCGCAGGGCTCCATCGCGTACGGCCACTTCCGGTTCCTCGCAGGCCAGGGCCATCGACAGCGTCCGGCGGCGGTCTTCCGGATCAGCGGCGCGGTCATCCAGGTCGAGCAGGACGAATCGGTCGGGGTGCTCCGACTGGGCGGAGCGGATCAGACCCCGCACCGCCGCTCCTGCCAGGTCTTTCACCTCGTCGTCCGACGCCGTGGCCACCGCGGCTCGGGTGAGGACCACCAAGCGGCTGTCGGCGAACCGACTGTCTGCCAACCACTGCTGCACTAGGCCCAGCATGTGCCGCGTGGCGTGACCCAGCGCCTCACTCGGCTGGTCTTCGCTCCCTGCTGAGGACCAGGCCACGACCGTCCGGGGAACGGGCGCGTCGTCGCCGAGCGCCGCGCAGAGCGCGGCCAGGTCGGCGTACGTCCGCTCCGGCGGAGTGGCGAAGTGCTCGGCCGGGCACGGCATCGGCCCGGCCCCGATCATCACCCATGGGTCAGCTTCTTCGGCCGCCGAGGGGTGGGGGACGGGTTCCCACCGCACCTCGAAGAGCGAGCCATGGGAGGCAACCGGGGCGGCTGTGCGCGACTCAGCCGTGCGCAACTCGGCCCTGGTCACCGGCCGCAGGGCCAGGGACTGGACCGATGCCACGGGCTCACCCACCTCGTCGGACACGTCGACCGACACCGCACCCGGGCCATGGCCGTCCGGCCTCAGCCGGACGCGCAGGGCCGTCGCCCCGGATGCGCGCAGGGTGACTCCAGTCCAGGTGAAGGGCAGCCCGCTGTCCTGTTGTCCCTGAAGCGCGGGCAAGAGGGGAATGGTGTGCAGTACGGAATCCAGCAGCGCGGGGTGCAGCGCGAACCGAACCGCTGCCGTGTCGCCCAGCAGATCCTCTGACATATGGGCGGTCGCGAAGACCTCGTCGCCACGCTGCCAGGCGGCGTCCAGGCAGCGGAAAGCCGCACCGTAGTGGAAACCCCCCTCGGCCAACTGCTCGTACAGTCCCTCCAGATCCACAGCGACCGCACCCGGCGGCGGCCATGCGCCCGCGGGCATAACACCATCCGCCGACTCACCGGAGTCTGGGGCAGGCTTGTCGGCAAGGTACCCGGCCGCATGACGCGTCCACGGCTCGCCGGCCGAATCGGCGGTGAGGCCACCGATATCGATGCGCGAGTAGATATCCACCGCTCGGTTTCCGGCTTCGTTCGGCGCGGCCACAGCCACCTGCAGCACTACACCGGCGCTGTCCGGTACGACGAGCGGGGTGTGGAGCGTAAGTTCCTCGATCCGATGGCAGTCGACATGGGCGGCGGCTTGGAGGGCGAGTTCGAGAAAGGCAGTGCCGGGGAGCAGCACTGCACCGCCGACGGCATGGTCGGCCAGCCAGGGATGCGTACGGAGAGAAATCCGCCCAGTGAACAGCAGCCCCTCACCATCGGCCAACTCGACCGCCGCGCCCAACAGGGGATGCCGCGCCGGCTCAAGGCCTGCTGCCGACATATCACCGGTGGCAGTGGTGGTGTTGAGCCAGTAGTGGTGGTGTTGGAAGGGGTAGGTGGGGAGGTTTGGGTGGTGGGGGGTGGGGGTGTGGTGGTGCCAGGTGGTGGGGTGGCCGTGGGTGTGGAGGTGGGCGAGTGCGGTGTGGGTGGTGTGGGTTTCGGGTTGGTGGGGGTGGAGGAGGGCGTGGGCGTTGGGGTTGTGGTGGGGGAGGTTGTGGTGGGTGAGGGTGGCCAGGGTGGTGTCGGGGCCGAGTTCGAGGTAGGTGGTGAC
>NZ_JBSFMM010000411.1:0-4729 GCF_053599555.1 Streptomyces sp. NPDC000941 | reverse complement strand
GCCCGCGGCGCGCTCGATGCCGCCGCAGCCCGCCCCGGCGCTGCGCGAGGAGCCCCGCCCGGGGGCGCTGCCCAACCCGCGCAACGGCTGAACGGGCGCAACTGGCTGAGCTAGTGCAGGAGTTGAGCAGGCACTCCGGCCCGCCGTCGGATGGTCGGCTGCGCTCAGCCGGCGAGGCGGCCCGCTGCCCGGCGCGAGGCGGCCGCCACACCGGCTGAACCGGCGCACCGGCCGAGGCCCGCCCGAGGCCCGACTCGCTCGGAGACCCGAGACGCGAGACCCGACTCAGCCAAGGTCAAACGTCAGCCGATGTCGAACGGATCGATCCGCACCGCCGGATCCTTCTCGCCCCGGGCCAGCCGCTGCGCCTTCGCCGCCTTGACCGCGGCCGCGAGCGCGCCGCCCTGTCCGGGGCGTACCCGCAGCAGCGCCCGCTGCCACTCCTCCCCCGGCGGCGGCTGACCGGGGCGGCGGGGGCGGCCGGGCTCCGTCAGGGGCAGCGGGACCGGGCCCAGGGTCTCGGTACCCTCCGGCAGCCGGGCCGCGGCGATCAGTTCGGCCACCGCCTCGGCGGGGCCGGCGACCGAGGCCATCCGGGAGACCGGCGGAAAGCCCAGCTGGGCCCGCTCGGCCAGCTCCCGCGCCGCGTAACCTGCCGGGTCCCAGCGCACCAGGGCCTGCACCGGCCGCTGCGTCGGCTCGGCCGTCACCACGACAAGACCGCCGTCCCCCTGGCCCCGTACCAGCGCCGCCGCGTCCAGCCAGCGGCGCAGCGCCTCCTCGCCCGCGCGCAGGTCGGGGCGGCCGAGCAGGGCCCAGCCGTCGAGCAGCAGCGCCGCCGCGTATCCGCCGTCGGCGACCGGTTCGGCGCCCGGGGTGCTGACGACGAGCGCGGGACGGTCCGGCACCCGGTCCAGCACATGGTCGCGCCCGGACGTCCGTACCGGCACGGCCGGGAAGGCCCGGCCCAGCTCCTCGGCGGTGCGCCGGGCACCGACGATCCGCGCCCGCAGCCGGACGCCCCCGCACTCGGCGCAGTGCCAGGAGGTCTCGGCCCGGCCGCACCAGCCGCACGCCAGCCGGTCCGCGTCCCGGGCCTCCAGGGGCCCGGCGCAGTGCGCGCAGCGGGCGGGCGCCCGGCAGCGCTCGCAGGCCAGCCGGGGTACGTACCCCCGGCGCGGCACCTGCACCAGCACCGGGCCCCGGGTCAGCGCGTCCCGTACGGTCCGCCAGGCGAGCGTGGGCAGCCGGGCGGCGCGCGCCTCGGCGTCCCGGGCCACCTCGCCCTCGTCGACCGTACGGATCAGCGGGGCCGCGGTCCGTACCTGCTCGCGGTCGGCCTCCAGGGGCCTGGCCCAGCCGTTCTCGACGAGCTGGGCGGCCTCCACGGTGCGGCCGAGGTCGCCCAGCAGAAAGCCCGTCCGCTCGTGAACGGCGCGCAGCAGCAGGACGTCGCGGGCGTGCGGCTGCGGCGCGTGGTCGTCGCTGTGGCTGTGGTCGCCGTCGTCCCAGATCCCCACCAGCCCCAGACCCCTGACGGGCGCGAACATGGCGGCCCGGGTGCCCACCACGGCCCGCACCGAGCCCCGGCTGACGGCCAGCCACCGCCGGTAGCGCTCCTCGGGCCCGAGGTCGGCGGTGAGCAGCACATGCCGCCCCGCCCCGCCGAGCACTTCGGTGAGCGCCGCGTCGACCCGCGCGGCCGTCCGCCCGTCGGGGACGACGACGAGCGCGCCGCGCCCCGAGGCGAGGGTGGCGGCCACCGCGACGGCCCATTCGCGCGGCCAGTGCGGTCCGGGCAGCGCGGTCCACACCGCCCGCGGCGTCCCGCCGCCCGCGAGCGCGTCCAGAAACCCGGGCCCTGCCGGATAGCGCTCCCAGCTCCCGGCCGCCGGCGCCTCCGGCGGCGGCAGCGGCGGCGGGGACGGCTCGCCCTCGGCCCGTACGTTCCGCTTGGGCACGGCCAGCTGGAGTACGTCCGCAAGCGATCCCGCGTACCGGTCGGCGACCGCCCGGCACAGCGCGAGCAGCCCGGGCCCCAGCACCGGCTCCGGCGAGACCACCTGTGCGACGGCCGCCAGCGGCCCCCGGTAGTCGGATTCGGCGACCCGCTCGACGATGTACCCGTCGAGCAGCCCCCCGCCCTCCCGGCGCCCCTCGCGCACCTTCCCCGTACCGGCCCCGAACCGGACCCGCACCCGCACGCCCGGTTTGGCCTCGGCGTCCATCTCGGCGGGCACCGCGTAGTCCCACAGCTTGTCCAGGTGCACCGGGCCCTTGTCCACCAGCACCTTGGCGACCGGCAGCTCCCGCGCCAGCGCGGCCCCCCGCCACGTCCGCGGCTTGGCCTTCGGCGCCTTGGCCTTGCGCACGCTCTCCCGAATGAGCGCAAGCTGCTCCCCACCCGGCTCCCCCGCCGCGGGCTCCGGCCGCCCGTTGTCGCTGCTCACAGCTTCAGTCTTAGCAGACGACACGGACACCGGCCCGGGCGTCCGCACAGGGCGCCCGGGCCGGTGTCCGATTCAGTACAGGGGGGCCTTAGAGACCCACGGCCGTGCGGAGCGCGTCCACGCGGTCGGTGCGCTCCCAGGTGAAGTCCTCCAGCTCGCGGCCGAAGTGGCCGTACGCGGCCGTCTCGGCGTAGATCGGGCGCAGCAGGTCCAGATCGCGGATGATCGCGGCCGGGCGGAGGTCGAAGACCTCGGAGATGGCCTGCTCGATCTTCTCGGGGTCGACCGTGGCCGTGCCGAAGGTCTCGACGAACAGGCCGACCGGCTCGGCCTTGCCGATCGCGTAGGCGACCTGGACCTCGCAGCGCGCGGCCAGGCCGGCCGCGACGACGTTCTTGGCGACCCAGCGCATCGCGTACGCCGCGGAGCGGTCGACCTTGGACGGGTCCTTGCCGGAGAAGGCGCCGCCGCCGTGGCGGGCCATGCCGCCGTAGGTGTCGATGATGATCTTCCGGCCGGTGAGGCCGGCGTCGCCCATGGGGCCGCCGATCTCGAACCGTCCGGTGGGGTTGACCAGCAGGCGGTAGCCCTCGGTGTCCAGCTTGATGCCGTCCTCGACGAGCCCGTTCAGGACGTGCTCGACCACGAACTCCCGGATGTCCGGCGCCAGCAGCGAGTCGAGGTCGATGTCGGAGGCGTGCTGCGAGGAGACGACCACGGTGTCCAGGCGGACCGGCTTGTTGCCGTCGTACTCGATGGTGACCTGCGTCTTGCCGTCCGGGCGCAGGTAGGGGATGGTCCCGTTCTTGCGCACCTCGGACAGGCGGCGGGAGAGCCGGTGGGCCAGGTTGATCGGGAGCGGCATCAGCTCGGGGGTCTCGTCGCAGGCGAAGCCGAACATCAGGCCCTGGTCGCCCGCGCCCTGCTTGTCCAGCTCGTCCTCATCGCCCTCGACCCGGGCCTCGTACGCCGCGTCGACACCCTGCGCGATGTCCGGGGACTGGGAGCCGATCGACACCGAGACGCCGCACGAGGCTCCGTCGAAGCCCTTCTTCGACGAGTCGTAGCCGATCTCGAGGATCTTGTTGCGCACGAGCGTGGCGATCGGTGCGTACGCCTTGGTCGTCACCTCACCGGCCACATGCACCAGGCCGGTGGTGATCAGTGTCTCGACGGCGACCCGGGAGGTCGGGTCCTCCTTCAACAGCGCGTCGAGAATGGTGTCGCTGATCTGGTCAGCGATCTTGTCGGGATGACCCTCGGTGACAGATTCCGAGGTGAACAGGCGGCGGGACACATCGCTCCCTGGGGTTGCAGCGGCTGCTGGCTGATCATGGTTGGGACCGCTCGAGAGCTGCGCTCGGTGCGGTTCCTCGGCCAGTTTATCCGGCACGGTCACCGGTCGAGCATCCCCGTCCCACAGAACGGGCAGGCCGTGACGTGGAACATACCTCTCTCTGACCGGAAAATCAGCCTTGTCAGGGAGGCAGGAAAGTGTCATTCCCTCCGTTGGCCCGATGGTGACCGGTCAGCGGGCCCGACGTCTGCCGGGCAGTGCCCCGATCAGCCGAGGCGGCGGGCGACCAGGTCCCAGACCGTGTCGGCCAGGACCTCCTTGGGCCCGTACGGCACCGGCGTCTCGGTGCCGTCGGCCGCCAGGACGACGGCCTCGTTGGCCTCCGAGCCGAAGGTCTTGTGCTCCCCCACCTCGTTGACGACCAGCAGGTCACAGCCCTTGCGGGCGAGCTTGGCGCGTCCGTTGGCGAGCACGTCGTCGGTTTCGGCGGCGAAGCCCACGATGACCTGGCCGGGGTGGGCGCGGTCGGCGGAGATCTCGGCGAGCACGTCCGGGTTGCGGACCAGGACGATCGGGTCGGGCTCGTGTCCGTCCCGCTTCTTGATCTTTCCTTCGGCGTAGGTCGCGGGCCGGAAGTCGGCGACGGCCGCGGCCATCACCACGGCGTCGGCGTCCGCGGCGGCCTTGACCACCGCCTCGCGCAGCTGCACCGCGGTGCCCACCCGCACCACATCGGCGCCGGCCGGGTCGGGCAGCTCGCTGTTGGCCGAGACCAAGGTCACCCGGGCGCCGCGGGCGACGGCGGCCCGGGCGAGGGCGTAGCCCTGCTTGCCGGTGGAGCGGTTGCCGAGGAAGCGCACCGGGTCCAGGGGCTCGCGGGTGCCGCCGGCGCTCACCACGACATGGCGTCCGGCCAGATCGAGGCGGCGCTCCTCGGTGCCGCGGGCGCCGCGGGTGTCGCGGGCGCCGCGGGTGTCGCGGG
>NZ_JBSFMM010000410.1:0-4732 GCF_053599555.1 Streptomyces sp. NPDC000941 | reverse complement strand
CCTCCCAGGACACTTCCAGCAGCAGCCGCTGCTGCGGGTCCATCGCCAGCGCCTCGCGCGGCGAGATCCCGAAGAACCCGGGGTCGAACTCCCCCGCCTCGTGCAGGAACCCTCCCGCTCGTACATAGCTGGTGCCCCGGCGCGCACGGTTCGGGTCGTACAGCGACTCCAGGTCCCACCCGCGAGACGTCGGAAACTCCGAGATGCCGTCGCCCTCGGCGAGCACCAGATTCCACAGATCCTCCGGCGAGAGGACCCCGCCCGGGTAGCGGCAGGCCATGGACACGATGACCACGGGATCGTCGTCCGTACGGACCGCCCCGGCCACGGGGGCCGCGACGGCGCTGTCGGTTCCGACCAGTTCCGCCACCAGGAAGTCGGCCAGCACGGCCGGCGTCGGGTAGTCGAAGACGAGAGTGGACGGCAGGCGCAGCCCGGTGGCCGTGTTCAGCCGGTTGCGCAGCTCGACCGCGGTCAGCGAGTCGAAGCCCAGCTCGCGGAACTCCCGCCGGATCTCCACCGCGTCCGGCGACGCGTATCCCAGGACGGACGCGACCTCGGCGCGCACCAGGTCCACCAGGATCTGGACCCGGTCGGCGCCCCGCAGCCCCGCCAGGCGCCGGGTGAGCTCGGCGGCGGCGCCGGAGGCGGGCAGCGCCGCGGCCGCCGTACGCCGTGTCGGCCGGACGAGCCCACGCAGCAGGCCCGGTATCTCGCCGAGCGACCGGAGGGCCGTGAGGTCGAGCGGTACGGGGACGACCATCGCGTCGTGCAGCGCGGTGGCGGCGTCGAAGAGGGCCATGCCCTGCTCGGCGCTGATGGCCGGGAGTCCGGCGGTGCTCATCCGGTGCAGGTCGGCCTCGTTCAGACCGCCGGTCATCCCGCTGTCCTGGGCCCACGGCCCCCACACCAGCGACTGCCCGGCGCGCCCCTCTACCCGCCGACGCATCATCAGCGCATCCAGGAACGCATTGCCCGCCGAGTAATTCGCCTGCCCGGGTGCGCCCATTGATCCGGCCACCGACGAGAACACCACAAACGCCGCCAGATCCAGCTCGCGGGTGAGCTCATGCAGATGCCACGCCGCATCCACCTTCGGGCGCAGTACGGCGCTCAGCCGCTCCGGCGTCAGCGCCCCCACCACACCGTCGTCCAGCACACCCGCCGCATGCACCACGGCGGTGAGCGGATGCTCAGCCGGAATCGACGCCAGCACATCCGCCACCGCGTCCCGGCCCGCCACATCACACGCCACCACCGACACCTCGGCACCCAGCTCCGCCAACTCCGCCCGCAACTCCACCGCACCCGGAGCATCCAGCCCACGACGGCTCGTCAACAGCAGTCGGCGCACTCCGTGCCCGGTCACCACATGCCGCGCCAGCACACTGCCCAGACCACCCGTACCCCCGGTGATCAGCACGGTGCCCTCGGGGTCCCATTCACGCGGCATGGTCAGCACGATCTTGCCCGTGTGCTTGGCCTGACTCATGAACCGGAAGGCGTCCCGCGCCCGCCGCACATCCCATGCCGTAACCGGAAGCGGCCGCAGCGCACCCGCCTCGAACAGCTCCATCAGCTCGACCAGCATGCTCTGCAGACGATCGGGTCCCGCATCGAGCAGGTCGAACCAGAGGTACGTCGCGTCGGTGAAGCTGTCGGCGTCGCGGATGTCCAGCTTGCCCATCTCGACGAACCGGCCGCCCGGGCACAGGAGCCGCGCGGACGCGTCGATGAACTCACCCGCGAGCGAGTTCAACACCACATCCACGCCCCGCCCACCGGTCACTTCGAGGAACCGCTCCTCGAAGTCCGTCGTACGCGAGGAGGCGATGTGGTCATCCGGAATCCCCAGCGACCGCAACGCATCCCACTTGCCCTCACTCGCCGTCGCGAACACCTCAGCGCCCAGATGCCGGGCCAGCTGAATCGCCGCCATCCCCACACCACCGGCACCCGCATGCACCAGCACCGACTCACCCGACGACAACCCCGCCAAATCCACCAACCCGTAATACGCCGTCAGGTACGCGACCGGGACGGATGCGGCATCCTCGAACCGCCAGCCCTCCGGAATCCGGGTCACCGCCCGCTCAGCGGCCACCGCAAGAGGCCCGAAGGAGTTGTCGACCAGTCCGACCACTCGGTCGCCGACGCGCAGCCCGGTCACCTCGGGGCCGGTCTCCACGACCACACCGGACGCCTCGCTGCCGAGTGGCCCCACCTTGTCCTGGAAGGCGCCCAGTGCGTTGAGGCCGTTGAGAAGGTCCCGGAAGTTGAGGCCGGCGGCCCGTACGGCCACCCGGATCTGTCCGGGGGCCAGCGGTTCGGCAGCCGCCGGGAAGCTGAGCAGTTCGAGGTTGTCCAGACTGCCCTTCTGCCTGCTGTCCAGCCGCCACGGCGTTCCGCCGGCCGGAGGCAGCAGCGAGCCGCGCGAGGTCACGGAGGCGAGTCGGCCGACGCATACGCCGCCGTCGCGCACCACGACCTGCGGCTCGCCGGACGCCAGCGCTGTCCGCACCTCGTCCGGGGAAGCGGCGTCCACGAGCACAAACCGTCCGGGGTTCTCGCTCTGGGCGCTGGACACCAGCCCCCAGACCGCCGCGGCCACCATGTCAGGCGACTCGGTGGCGACGGCGTCGCGCAGGACGAAGACCAGCCGGGAGCCCTGGAGCCGTTCGTCGGCCAGCCAGTTCTGGATGAGCCGGAGCGCCCGCGCGGTCTCCTCGTGCACCGCTTCGGCCGCCGAGGAGAAGCCGGCCGGCTCCCAGGTGACCGTCGCCACCCCCGGCACGGTGACCAGCGACGCCGGGTCCGTGGCCTGGTCCGCTGTCAGTTCCACGATATCGAGTGCGCCGGACGCCGCCGTATCGATCTGGACAGGGACCCATTCCAGCCGGAACAGCGAATCCTGCTCACCGGCTCGGGCACCGGCCAGCTGTTCGGCCGACACCGGGCGCAGCACCAGCGAGTCCGCCGAGACCACCGGCGCGCCGTCGGTGTCCACGGCCGCCAGAGAAACCGACTCCGCGTCGCGTCGGGTCAGGCGTACGCGCAGCATGGAGGCGCCCGTGGCGTGCAGGGACACACCGCTCCAGGAGAAGGGCAGGCGTCCACCCTCGGCGACTTCGAGGTTCACGAACGACACGGCGTGCAGGGCCGCGTCCAGCAGGGCCGGATGCATCGCGAACGACTCGGCGTCGCCGCCGCCCGTCTGCTCGGGGAGTGCCACCTCGGCGAACACCTCGTCGCCGCGCTGCCACACCGCCCGCAGCCCCTGGAAGAGCGGTCCATACGCGAACCCGCCGTCGGCGAGCCGCGCGTAGAAGTCCTCCATATCGGCCACGACCGCGCCTTCGGGCGGCCATACGGCTCCGTCGAACCGCGCCGTACGCTCCCCCTGGGCGAGCACACCGGTGGCATGGTGCGTCCACGGCTGCTCGGCGGCTTCGGCGGCGCGCGAGTACACGTTCACGGTGCGGCGGCCGGTCTCGTCCGGCGCCCCCACCCACAGCTGGATGGCGACGGCGTCGTGCTCCCCCAGCACCAAGGGCGCGAGCAGGGTGAGCTCGTCGACCAGGTCGCAGCCCACCTGGTCGCCGGCGCGGATCGCCAACTCCAGGAAACCGGTCCCCGGGAACAGCACCACACCGCCCACGGCATGGTCGGCCAGCCACGGGTGCGACCGCAGCGACAGTCGGCCGGTGAACAGCACCCCGCCCGCATCGGCCAGCTCGACCGCGGCGCCGAGCAGCGGATGCCCGGCGGCCACCTGGCCCAGGCCGGTGACGTTGCCCAACCGCATGGAGGCGTTCGGCCAGTACAGCTCGTGCTGGAAGGCGTAGGTGGGCAGGTCGACGCGGTGCGCGCCGGTGTCCGTGAACACACTCGCCCAGTCGACGGCGCCGCCACGGACGAAGATCTCCGCCAGCGAGGTCAGGAAGCGGCCGAGTCCGCCCTCGTCCCGACGCAGCGTACCGGCGACCACAGCAGTCATATCGACGTCGTCGATGGTCTCCTGGACCCCGACGGTCAGTACGGGATGGGCGCTGATCTCGATGAACGCCCGGTGGCGCCGGGCCAGCAGCTCCCGTACGGCGGGCTCGAAGCCCACCGTATGCCGCAGATTGCGGTACCAGTAGTCCGCGCCCAGCTCACCGCCCTCAAGCCACTCACCGGTCACCGTGGACAGGAACGGCACCTCCGCGGTGCGCGGAGCGACCGGTGCGAGCTCAGCCAGCAGCTCCTCGTGGATCCCCTCGACATGAGCGGAGTGCGAGGCGTAGTCCACCGCGATCCGCCGGATACGTACCTCCTCGCCCGTCAGCTCCTCGACCAGCTCGTCCAGCGCCTCCCGGTCACCCGACACCACCACCGACCGAGGCCCATTGACCGCGGCGACCGACACCCGGCCGACCCAGCGCTCCAGCCGCGCCTCGACCTCGGCGACGGGCAGCGGCACCGACGCCATACCCCCAGCACCGGCAAGCCGACGCGCAATGGCCTGGCTGCGCAACGCCACCACCCGGGCGCCGTCCTCCAGCGACAGAGCACCGGCCACACACGCGGCGGCGATCTCACCCTGCGAGTGCCCCACCACCGCATCCGGCTCCACACCATACGAACGCCACATGGCGGCGAGCGACACCATCACCGCCCACGACACCGGCTGCACCACATCCACCCGCTCCAACGACGGCGCACCCTCAACCTGCCGCACCACATCCATCAA
>NZ_JBSFMM010000409.1:0-4862 GCF_053599555.1 Streptomyces sp. NPDC000941 | reverse complement strand
CGCGGGCGCCGCGGGTGTCGCGGGCGCCGCGGGTGTCGCGGGCGCCGCGGGCGAGCACCCGGCGGCAGACCTCGAAGATCTCGCCGGGTTCGGGCAGCCGCCCCTTGCCGGTGTCCACGCCGGTCAGCCGCCCGACGGCGGGCTCGATGACGACGGCCCCGCGGCGCCGCAGCGTGGCGACGTTCTCCTGGGTGGCCGGGTGCTCCCACATCTCGGTGTGCATGGCGGGCGCGAAGACGACCGGACATCGGGCGGTGAGCAGGGTGTTGGTGAGCAGATCGTCGGCGAGGCCGTGGGCGGCCTTGGCGAGCAGGTCGGCGGTGGCGGGGGCGACCACGACGAGGTCGGCGGACTGGCCGATGCGTACGTGCGGGACCTCGTGGACGGAGTCCCAGACCTCGGTGGTGACGGGGTTGCCGGACAGGGCCGACCAGGTCGCCGCCCCGACGAAGTGCAGCGCGGAGTCGGTCGGTACGACCCGTACCTCATGGCCGGATTCGGTGAGGCGGCGCAGCAGCTCGCACGCCTTGTAGGCGGCGATCCCGCCGCTCACCCCCAGGACGACCTTCGGCTTGTCCATCGCTCGCCTCTCCGCGCGCCGCGTCACGCGCTGCCCCGTCACGTATGTACCCATGACACACCACGGGCCCGGCGGCCATGCCGCCGGGCCCGTGGTCGGAGTTCCGACTACTGCGTCGGGCTACTGGGGCGGGGCCTCGATGGCCTCGGAGGTCAGCAGGCCGGCGTTGATCTCGCGGAGCGCGATCGACAGCGGCTTCTCGTGGACGTGGGTGTCCACCAGCGGGCCGACGTACTCGAGCAGGCCCTCGCCGAGCTGCGAGTAGTACGCGTTGATCTGGCGGGCACGCTTGGCCGCGTAGATCACCAGGCTGTACTTGGAGTCGGTGGCCTCGAGCAGCTCATCAATCGGCGGGTTGATGATGCCCTCGGGCGCGGTGATGGGAGAGGACACTCTCTGCCTTCCGAGCGGGTGATGAAGAGATGAGAAATTCGATCAATGGTGACCGGCGCTTCGGCCGAGACCGGCGCATGGGAAACCAGTGAAGATCAAAGCACTCGCATCAAGGTTAGCAGCTCTTGCGCCACGTCCTCGACGGAGGTATTGACCAAGGTCGTATCGAACTCGGGCTCGGCGGCCAGCTCGGTCCTGGCGGCCTCCAGCCTCCGCTCGATCACCTCGGGCGGCTCGGTCCCCCGGCCGGTGAGCCGGCGCACCAGCTCCTCCCAGCTCGGTGGAGCGAGGAAGACCAGCTGCGCCTCCGGCATGGAGTCGCGAACCTGACGGGCGCCCTGCAGATCGATCTCCAGCAGCACCGGCTCACCCGCGGCGAGGCGGTTCTGGACCGCCTCGCGCGGGGTGCCGTAGCGGTTGCCCGCGAACTCGGCCCACTCCAGCAGCTCACCGTTGGCGATGAGCTTGTCGAATTCCCCGTCGTCCACGAAGAAGTACTGAACACCGTGGCGCTCACCGGGGCGCGGCTTGCGGGTGGTGGCCGAGACCGAGAGCCACACCTCAGGGTGTGCCTTGCGCATATGAGCGACGACCGTGCTCTTACCGACCCCGGAAGGGCCGGAGAGCACGGTCAGCCGCGGACGTGCGTCCGGGGGTACGGGGGTCGCCCCGCGGGAGTGTGCTGCCATGCAGCGATTATCCAGGTTCCCCGGAGTGCCTGGAAACGTCAGCCGGCGGCGCCGCCGAACTCACGCTCAAGCGATGCGATCTGGTTGGAGCCCAGACCGCGGACACGACGGCTCTCGGAAATGCCGAGCCGCTCCATGATCTGCTTGGCGCGGACCTTGCCGACGCCAGGCAGGGACTCCAGGAGAGCGGACACCTTCATCTTGCCGATGACATCGTTCTCCTGGCCCTGCTTGATGACCTCGTGCAGGGAAGCGCCGGAGTGCTTGAGTCGATTCTTGACCTCGGCGCGCTCCCGGCGAGCCGCGGCGGCCTTTTCGAGCGCGGCTGCGCGCTGTTCAGGGGTAAGGGGCGGAAGAGCCACGCCTACGTCACCTCGGATGTCGAACTTGTCGGATACGGACCGGTGAGGAACCTAGTCGCCCCTCACCTGCGGAGCAACGCGCAACGCAGCTGCGCGTTGGCTCTGGTCGGAGACTAGCGGCCCATTCCGCTCCAGTCAGCGAGAACAGACGAAAAGTCCTGGTCAGACTCGCTCGACTTGGACATTTAGGGGCAAAACAACCCGGTTATTCGGCCACCGCGCGCACTTGATCAGCCAATCGGAGCGCCGCCGACGCCAGCGAAGCCGGGTCCGGACCGTGCCGGAGCACCCCCCGGCTGACGCTCGGGACCACATTCCGCACCGCCGCGCCGAAGACCCCAGGAAGGTCCGCGGGCGTCGCGCCCTGGGCGCCGATGCCCGGAGCCAGCAGCGGGCCGCCGATCGCCAGATCCGCCCCGGCCTCCCCCGCCGCGCCCCCCAGCGTCGCCCCGACGACCGCGCCGTACGAGCCGAGGAGGCCCGCGCGGGCCTCCTCCGCGTTCTCCGCCTTGAGGTGATCCAGCACCGTGGCCGCGACCGTCGCCCCGTCGGCCCGTACGGCGTGCTGCACCTCGGCACCCTCCGGATTGGAGGTCAGCGCCAGCACGAACACCCCCGACCCGCTCGCCCGCGCCGCGTCCAGCGCCGGGCGCAGCGAGCCGAAGCCCAGATACGGGCTGACGGTGACCGCGTCCGAGAACAGCGGGCTGCCGGGGTCCAGGTACGCCGAGGCGTACGCGGCCATCGTGGAGCCGATGTCGCCACGCTTGGCGTCCATCAGCACCAGCGCGCCCGCGGCCCGGGCGTCCGCGACGGCCCGCTCAAGCACCGCGATACCGCGCGAGCCGAAGCGCTCGAAGAACGCGGACTGCGGCTTGAGGACCGCGACCTTGTCGGCGAGGGCGTCGACGACCGTACGGGTGAACCGCTCCAGGCCCGCGATGTCGTCCCCGAGCCCCCAGTCGGCGAGCAGCGAGGCGTGCGGGTCGATGCCGACGCACAGCGGGCCGCGGGCGTCCATGGCGCCGCGCAGGCGCGTGCCGAAGGGTTCGGCGGTGTCGGTCACGGGGTCTCCTTGGGGGTTCCTGGGTTGCTGACGGTGTGGGTTCTGTCCCCTCCCCGCCCCTTCCCGATCCTGGGGGGACGCCCCCAGCCCCCCGGCCCGCCCAGCCCTCCGGGCGACCCGGGCCCGGAGCGGGGTCCGGGCCCCGCCCGGGCGGGGCTGCGGCGCAGCCCCGGCAAGGCCCGCGGCGAAGCCCCGGCGGGTCCGAGGCCCTCCGGCCCCAGGCGGCCCGGGGCCGGAGGGCCAGGGCCCGCCCCCGGCGGGTTTGGGGCGGCCCCGGGGTCCTGGGGCGCAGCCCCGGGCGGGGTTTGGGGCACAGCCCCAGGGCGGGTTCCCGGGGGGGGCTGGGGCGCAGTCCCCCCGGCGGGGTTTGGGGCGGCCCCGAGGTCCTGGGGCGCAGCCCCGGCCGGGGGTCCGGGCCCAGCCCCGGGGGTTTGGGGCGCAGCCCCGGGGGGTCTGGGGCGCAGCCCCGGGGTTGGAAGGGGCGGGTGGGCGGGGCTACAGCGTCGGCTCCGGCGCGTCCGCGCCGATCGCGTCGGCGAGCGTGGCGTACGAGCTTGCCGCGAGGCGGGCCGCGAGGCCGCGGTGGATACGGCGGCTCCAGAACGGGCCCTCGTAGATGAAGGCGCTGTAGCCCTGGACCAGCGTGGCCCCGGCCAGGATCCGCTCCCAGGCGTCGTCGGCGGTCTCGATCCCGCCCACTCCCACCAGCGTGATCCGGTCGCCGACCCGGGCGTACAGGCGGCGCAGCACCTCCAGGGAGCGGGCCCTCAGGGGCGCCCCCGACAGACCGCCGGTCTCGGCGGTGAGCTCCGGTCCCGAGACGAGGCCGAGGCCGTCGCGGGCGATGGTGGTGTTGGTGGCGATGATGCCGTCCAGGCCCAGTTCGACCGCGAGGTCGGCGACCGCGTCCACGTCCTCGTCCGCGAGATCGGGCGCGATCTTGACCAGGAGCGGCACCCGGCGGCCGGGGACGGTGCGGTCCGCGGCCTCGCGTACGGCGCTCAGCAGGGGCCGCAGCTGATCCACGGCCTGGAGGTTGCGCAGCCCGGGGGTGTTGGGCGAGGAGACGTTGACGACGAGGTAGTCGGCGTGGCCGGCCAGCCGCTCGGTGGAGGTCACATAGTCGGCGACGGCTTCCGCCTCAGGGACGACCTTGGTCTTGCCGATGTTGACGCCGACCGTGGTCCGGAACGCGGGGTGGCCGGCGCTGCGGGCCGCGAGGCGGGCGGCCACCGCCGCCGAGCCCTCGTTGTTGAAGCCCATCCGGTTGATCAGCGCCCGGTCCGCGACCAGGCGGAAGAGCCGCTTCTTGGGGTTGCCGGACTGCGGCTGGGCGGTGACGGTGCCGATCTCGACATGGTCGAAGCCGAGCATGGCCATGCCGTCGATACCGACGGCGTTCTTGTCGAATCCGGCCGCGAGCCCGAAGGGCCCGTGCATGCGCAGGCCGAACGCCTCGGTGCGCAGCGCCCGATGGCGCGGCGCGAGGAGGGCCGCGACGAAGGTCCGCAGGACCGGGACGCGGGCGGCCAGCCGGATCCAGCCGAAGGCCAGGTGGTGTGCCCGCTCCGGGTCCATATGGCGGAAGACGAGACGGAAGAAGAGCTGGTACATGGCGGGCTTTCTGCGACGGTGAGGGCCAGGACGGCGAGGGCCGAGGCGGTGCGGGCCAGAGGCGGTGCGGGCCAGGGGCGGCACGGGCCAGGGGCGGACACGGAGCGGCGGGCGCCGGAGCATGTGCCCCGGCGGACACGGAGCGGCGGGCGCCGGGG
>NZ_JBSFMM010000408.1:0-4897 GCF_053599555.1 Streptomyces sp. NPDC000941 | reverse complement strand
GCCGCCGGGCGTCGCGCGCGGCGCGCAGCGGCTCGGTGGAGCCGGTGAGCCCGGCGAGTTCATCGGCGTTGGGCTTGACGATGTCGGGGCGGGCGGCGACGCCGCGGCGCAGCGGTTCGCCGCTGGTGTCCAGCAGCGCGGGCACGCCCGCCGCGCTCGCCTCCCGGATGAGCCGCGCGTACGTCCCCACGGGGACGCCGGGCGGCAGACTGCCGCACAGCGCGACCGCGGACGCCTCGCGCAGCAGCTCGGCGTACGAGTCCAGGAACGCGGACCACTCGGGCGTGGTGACGATCGGGCCGGGCTCGTTGAGCTGCGTGGAGTCGCCCGAGCCGGTGTCGACGACGCCGACGGTGCGCCGGGTCGTACCGGCGATCGGCACCAGGGCGTCCAGCACCCCGCCGCCGAGTTCGGCGAGCCGTTCCCGCAGGACCGTCCCGGTCACGCCCCCGGCGAAGCCCGTGACGACGGTGCGGTGGCCGAGGGCGGCCAGCACTCGGGCGACGTTGAGGCCCTTGCCGCCGGGCCGTTCGGTGACCTCGGTGACGCGGTGGGTGGTGTGGGCGCGCAGGCGCGGCACCTGGTAGGTGATGTCCAGGGCGGTGTTGAGCGTGACCGTCAGGATCACCCTGGCATCCCCTTCGTCCAACCCCGGCCCGTCCCCCGGCCCGGTCCTCGGCGCCGCCCCACAGGTGCGCGCCGAGCGTGCCACCGAATGTGCCACCGAACGTGCGCCTGTGTGTGCCGTGTGTGTGCGGCTGTGAAGGATCATGCCAAAACGGCGGCGGCGGGCCCAGACCCCCACCGCCGCCGGCCCGACCGACCGAGGTGTCGAATCAGCCCACTTCGGGATCGATCACCCACTCGCCCCGGCGCATCACGCCCACCAGCCCGAAGTCCTCGCCCAGCACGACCAGATCGGCGTCCTTGCCGGCCTCCAGCGAACCCACCCGGTCGTCGAGGCCCAGGACCCTCGCGGGGGTGGCGGACAGCGCCCGTACGGCCTCGGGCACGCTCAGCCCGTCCAGGGTCACGGCCCGGGCGAAGGCGCGGTCGAGGGTCAGGGTCGAGCCCGCGATCGAACCGGCCGTCGGGCCGCTGCTGATCCGCGCGACCCCGTCGGTGACCTCGACCTCCATCGGGCCCAGCGGATAGACCCCGTCGCTCATACCGGCCGCGCCCATCGCGTCCGTGATGAAGGCGACCCGGTCGGCGCCCGCGCGGCGGAAGGCGAGGCGCAGCGCGGCGGGGTGCAGATGGGTGCCGTCGTTGATCAGCTCGATGGTGACCCGCTCGTCCTCCAGCAGGGCGGCCACCGGCCCCGGCTCGCGGTGCAGCAGCGGCGGCATCGCGTTGAACAGGTGCGTCGCCACCGTCGCGCCCGCCTCGACGGCCTCGAGCGCCGCCTCGTACGCCGCGTCGGTGTGGCCGACGGCCGCGATGACGCCGCTGTCGGCCAGCAGCCGTACGGAGTCCAGGCCGCCGGGCAGTTCGGGCGCGAGCGTCATCATCTTCGCGGTGCCGCGCGCGGCGTCGACGAGCTTGCGCACATCCGCCGGATCCGGGTGGCGCAGCAGCGACGGCTGGTGGGCGCCGCAGCGGTGCGGGGAGATGAAGGGGCCCTCGAAGTGGACGCCGGCCAGTTCGCCCTGTTCGACCAGTTCGGAGAGGGCCGCGGCCTGCCGCGCGAGGTCGTCGAGGTCGCCGGTGACGGTGGAGGCGAGCAGGGTGGTGGTGCCGCGGCGGCGGTGCGTATGGGCGACGGTGAGGGCTTCCTCCGCGGTGCCGGCCGAGAAGGACGCGCCCCCGCCGCCGTGCACATGCATATCGACGAAGCCGGGGACGATCCAGTGGCCGGTCAGATCGAGCGCGGGGCCGCTGTCGTCCCCCGGCGCGCCGCCGGTCGCCGTTCCGCCCGCGCCCGCCTCGACGATGTGCCGGCCCTCGACCGTCACCCGCCCGTCCTCGACCACACCGGTCGGCAGCACCACCCGGGCGCCCGTGAGAACCGTTCGAGCCGTTGGAGCCGTTCGTCCGACCATCAGGCGCTTACCTCCGTGGAGAGTAGGTCCCAGGCGAGCAGGCCCGCGCCCAGGCATCCGGCGGTGTCCCCGAGGGCCGCCGGGACGATAGAGGGCAGCTTCTGGAACGTGATCCGCTCCTCGACCGCCGTGCGCAGCGGCGCGAACAGGGTCTCCCCGGCCTCGGCCAGACCCCCGCCGACGATCAGTACCCCGGGGTCCAGCAGGGTGACCCCGGTGACCAGGCCGTCGGCGAGCGCGCCCACGGCCTCCTGCCACACCGCCACCGCCCGCGGATCGCCGGACTCGACGGCCCTGGCGCAGTCCGCGGCGTCGTTCTTCACAGCGTCGCCACCGCTCGCCCGCGCCCAGGCGCGGCCCACCGCGGCGGCGGAGGCAAGTGTCTCCAGACAGCCGAACTGCCCGCAGCCGCATGCCGGGCCGCCCGGCCGTACGACGATGTGGCCGATCTCACCCGAGGAGCCGTTGGCCCCGGGGTCGACGCGTCCGTGGACGCCTATGGCCCCCGCGATGCCGGTGCCCACCGATACGAACAGGAAACGGTCGGCCCCTTCGCCGGCTCCTATCCGTCCCTCGGCCAGCCCGCCCATGCGTACGTCGTGGGCCAGCGCGACCGGCGTCCCGGCGAGCCGTTCGGCCAGCAGGGCGCGCAGCGGCACATCGCGCCAGCCGAGGTTTGCGGCGAAGACGGCGATGCCGCGGTCCTCGTCGAGGACCCCGGGCACGCCGACCCCGGCCGCGGCGGCGGGGCCTCCGTAGCGCTGCTCGCCGATGGCGCGCAGCTCGGCGGCGAAGTCGAGGATCGTGGCGACGACGGCTTCCGGTCCGCGCTCGCGGCCGGTGGGCCGCCTGTCCTCATGGAGGAGCGCGCCGTCCGCCCCCACGAGGGCGGCCTTCATGCCGGTGCCGCCCACATCGAGGGCGATGACGTGTTTCACGGGGACAGTCTCGCGCGATGGACCGTGAGAGGTCTAGTCCACTCGCCGTCAGGGGGTCGCTCAGGCTCTGGTTATTCGCGTTATTCGCGTAAAGGTGAAGTTCGATACCGAAGCGATATCCGTATGGTGTAGACCCTGTGGAGGTATGCGGGGCAGACTCGCTCGACCCTTCTGGGAGCAGCCAGAAGGACAGTCAAACCACGAGGGTGGGGAAGAGCAGTGCAGCGTCGGCGGTTCTTGGGTCTGACGGCGGCGGGGGCCGCGACGGCGGCGATAGCGCCCGCGCTGACGGCGTGTGGAAGCGACAGCCCGGGCTCGGGCGAGGTCACCCTGAAAGTGGTGGCGGCCGACTACGGCGACAGCTCGGCCAACAGCTCCCAGAAGTACTGGGACAAAGTGGCCAGGGCGTTCGAGGTCGAGCACGAGAACATCAAGGTCGACGTCACGATCCTCAGCTGGACCGAGATCGACAAGAAGCTCGCCGACATGGTCAAGCGCGGCGAGGCCCCGGACATCGCGCAGATCGGCGCGTACGCCGACTTCGCCGCCGCGGGCAAGCTCTACCGCGCCGACCAGATGCTCTCCATCCCCACCCAGGCCGGGTTCATCGAGTCGATCGCGCGGGCGGGCGAGGTCAAGCGGGTGCAGTACGGACTGCCCTTCGTCTCCAGCGCCCGGCTGTTCTTCTACAACCAGAAGCTGTTCGACGAGGCCGGCGTCACCTCGGTCCCGGAGACCTGGGCCGAGCTCAAGGCCGCCGCCGTCAAGCTCAAGGCGATCGGCGTGAAGATCCCCTACGGGCTGCCGCTCGGCCCCGAGGAGTCGCAGGCCGAGGCCCTGATGTGGCTGCTCGGCGGCGGTGGCGGCTACGCCGACGCCAACGGCAGCTACACCATCGACTCGACCCAGAACATCAAGACCATGGAGTGGGTGCGCGACGAGCTGGTCGGCGAGGGCCTGACCGGCCCCGACGCCCCGGGCCGCACCAACCGCCAGGACATCTTCGACGCGTTCACGCGCGGCGAGGTCGGCATGCTCAACGGCCACCCGACCCTGATGCAGCAGGCGGACGGCCACGGCATCAAGTACGGCACCGCGCCGCTGCCCGGCCGCGACGGGAAGTCCAGAGCCACCATGGGCGTCGCCGACTGGATCATGGCCTTCAAGCAGAACGGCAACCGCCGGCAGGCCGGGCTGTTCCTGGACTTCCTCTACAGCGAGCAGAACGTGCTCGACTTCACCAGCCAGTACGACCTGCTGCCGGTGACCACCAAGGCATCCGGCACGATGCGCGGGGACCGCAAGTACAAGCGGCTGTGGAAGTTCCTCGACGAGCTGGGGACGGCGCAGTTCTACCCGGTGGACAAGACGTCCTGGGCGACGGTCCAGTCGGACCTGAAGAAAAAGATCGGTTCGGTCGTCTCCAAGGGCGGCGATCCGGCGGGCGTGCTCAGCGAGATCCAGCGCCAGGCCGACGCGCTGGAGACCACGGCGGGTTAGCGATGCAAGGCGAGCACGATCAGCAAGGCCGGGCCTGGGACGGGCATGCGGAGGAACACGCGGCCGGTCCCGGTGACGCGGTCGGTCCTGGTGACGCGGCCGGGGCGCCAGGCGAGGCGGTCGGTCCCGGCGAGGCGGCCGGGCTGTCCGAGCGGGACCGGGCCGTGCTCGCCGTGGAGCGGCGCGGCTGGCCGGGGCCCGGCGCCAAGGAGCGCGCGATACGCGAACAGCTCGGCATCTCGCCGACCCGCTACTACCAGCTCCTCAACGCCCTCCTGGACGACCCCCGCGCCCTCGCCCACGACCCGGTGACCGTCAACCGGCTGCGCCGCGTGCGCGCGGCGCGGCGCGAACGCCGCTGACGCGAACGCCGCTGACGCGAACGCCAGAACGCAAGAGCGACGAGAAGCGAAAGAG
>NZ_JBSFMM010000407.1:0-4910 GCF_053599555.1 Streptomyces sp. NPDC000941 | reverse complement strand
ACGGCCGCCAGCTGGTCGGCTCGGTCACGGGGAAAGCCTTCGGACATCGCCAGAAGGAGTCCGTCGGCGGAGACCACCACCGTGTGCGACACCCCCGGGGTGTTGTCCACGAAGTTGGTGATCAACCAGTTCAGGTTCTGCGCCGCCTGGCTCATCGGGCTCACACTAACGCTCCTGATCGTAGCTGCTGCCGGGGCCGTAGCCCTGTTGGTCATGCTGGTCACGCTGTTGGCGCCCCTTCTGGACGCCGCGGCGCAGGTTGCTCAACCTGCCGCGGATGTCCTCCGGCGCGCGGGAGACCTGGGGGCCGCCCGCTCCGGTCGACTCCGCGGTGCCCTCGACCAGGTTGGCCTTGGGCACTCGCCGGGGCAGACCGGAAGAGGTGATCCCGCCGGCCTTCGGCTCACGCAGCTGTTCGGCTCGGTGCCAGCGCTGGTCGTTCTCCGGGTGCCACGTGAAGGTGTCCGGGAAAGTGTGCTCCCCCGAGTCCTGACCGGGCAGCTCCGGCGCCGCGGGCGCCGCCGGTTCCGCGGTCGGCTGCTGGGTCCCTGAGTCCTCCGACGGCTGCCACTGCTTATCGCGGCGGGGGAGGCCGGCGTCGGTCAGGGAGCTGATGGTGCTCGGGGAGGGTCCCGGACGGTGGAACTCTACGCTTTCCGAGGCAACTTCGGGAGCGCTTGGCCCAGATTCCGTTTGTACTGGGTAGTTTGATGCAAAGGGCGACTCAAACGAACCGGTGTCGCTCCAATTTCCCTGATGGGAAGCGGAAGTGAAGTCGGCGTACGGCGGCGGTCCGGATTCCGCGGCGCCTGTTACGGTCCCGTATTCCGATTCCGGTTCGGAATACGTCGCAGAAGACGGGAACGGCATGGCCGGTCCGGTCGGCGGCGCGGGGGCGGATGCCCCGGTTTGTTCCAGGGGCCCGAACAGCGGATCGCCGCCGTATGCCGAGTCGTCGAAGCCGAAGTCGGCGGCGGTGCGCGGCGCGGCGGGCTCCGGGGCGGTCTGCGGCTGGACGATCTGCGGGGCCACAGGGGGCTGAGGGGCCTGGGGGATGGCCTGCGGGGCCTGGGGCGCCTGCAGGGCTTGCTGGGCCTGCTGGGCTTGTTCCTGGCCGATCCGGGGGGAGACCGTGAAGTCCTGGTTCCCGGGCAGCTCCTCGCCGCCTCCGCCGTGCGTGATCGCGTCCGGCAGCATCACCAGCGAGGTGGTGCCCGCCTGCTCGCCCGACGGGCGCAGCTGGCACCGGATGTGGTGCCGGTCGGCGAGGCGGCCGACCACGTACAGGCCCATGCGCTGCGAGACGGCGGCGTCGACGGTGGGCGGATTGGCCAGCTTGTGGTTGATGTCCGCGAAGTCCTCGGCGGTCAGGCCGATGCCCTTGTCATGGATCTCGATCATCACGCGGCCGTCGGGCAGCCGGGTCGCGGTCACCCGCACCTTGGTGTGCGGCGAGGAGAACGTGGTGGCGTTCTCCAGCAACTCGGCGAGCAGGTGCACCAGGTCGGTCACGGCGTTGCCGTGGATCTCGGTCTCCGGGACGCCGGCCAGCTCGATCCGCTCGTACGACTCCACCTCGGAGGAGGCTGCGCGCAACACGTCGATCAGCGGCACCGGCTGGTTCCAGCGACGGCCCGGCTCCTCGCCCGCGAGGATCAGCAGGTTCTCGCCGTTGCGCCGCATACGGGTCGCCAGGTGGTCCAGCCGGAAAAGGTGCTCGAGCTGGTCCGGGTCGGCCTCGCGGTTCTCCAGTTCGGAGATCAGCGAGAGCTGGCGCTCGATGAGGCCCTGGTTGCGGCTGGAAAGGTTGGTGAAGATCGCGTTGACGTTGCCGCGCAGCATCGCCTGCTCGGCGGCGAGCCGGATGGCCTCGCGGTGCACTTGGTCGAAGGCCCGGGCCACCTCGCCGATCTCGTCCCGTGTGGTGATCGGGATCGGGGTCACCCGGGTGTCGATCCGGCCCGGATCAGCCTTGGAGAGCTGGTCGACCAGCATGGGCAGCCGCTGCTCGGCGACGTCGAAGGCGGTGTTGCGCAGCTGCCGCATGCTGCGGCTCATGGAGCGGGCCATCCGGCTCGCCACGACGAAGGCCAGCAGAAGGCCGAGCAGCACGATGGCGGAGTTCACCAACGCGTCGCGCTTTGCGTTCGCGGAGATTTGCGAAGCCTCGTTCACCGCCTTGTCGACGAGGTCGTTCTCGATCTCGCGATAGGCGTCGAACTTGGCCGTGGAAGCGGCGAACCACGACTCCGGGGTGATGCCGCGCTCCTTGAGGGCCGCCGGCTTTTCGCCGCTGCCGATGGCCTCGATCATCTGCTCCATCGAGGGCGGCACCACGAACTGCCGGTCCTCGGCGGCGGCCTTCCGCCGGGCCTCTTTGACCTGCGCCTCGCTCTGCTTCTTCCCCTCCGCCATGGCCTGCTTCAGCCGGGCCACGTCCTCGGGGAGGCCGGCCGACTGGAACTCGGTGAGGGCGATGTTCTCCAGGTAGACGTACGAGCCGAAGGCGGTGAGCTGGGTCTTGCGGTCGACGGCCGAGGGGCCGGGTTTGACCAGCAGATGGCTGCCGATGGAGCGTTGGAGCGATTCAGCTCCCTTGGCCAGCGAGACCGCGTAGACGGTGCGGCCGTAGGACGTGATGTTGCCGGTGCCCAGACCCAGTTCGTTTGCGAACTCCAACAGTGAGTGCTCGACCGCGACATAGCCCTCTTCGGTCTTCACCCCGTTCAGCCGGTCGGTGTACGCGTACCGGCGCAGATTGGCCAGCTGCGGCTCCACCGCCTGAAAAGCCTTGAGGCGACGCTTGAGGCTCGCGGTGTTCGGCATGTCCGCGGCGTACTTGTCGAACTCGGCCTTCGCGGCGTCGGTCGCCGCCCGCGCCTTTTTGACCTCGTCCTCGGCGGAACCGGTGAGCAGCGGAACCGCGGTGCGGTCGCGCTCGTCAACCAGAGCGTGGCTGTAGGACGCGGCCGCGCGGACCAGCCGGGCGGTGCGCTCGGCGTCCTCGGCCGCGTTCCAGGTGGAAACGGAGGACTGGACGCGGAAGCCGCCGAAGAGCAGGGCGACCAGAACGGGGATGAGCATGATCGCGTTCAGGCGGGCCGGCACCCGCCAGTTCCGCGGCGACAGGCGTCCGCCGGCCGCGACAGGGGGCTCCGTCGCACCGGCGGGTGGCGCCGCTGTGCGCGGCGGCGGGGTGAAGTTCCCCCGCTCCTGTTTCGCGGAGTCCGGCATGCTTCGCCTCACTCGACCAACAACCTCTCGGCGTCGGCACCTGTGTCGTGCCGTTCCCAGCTGAGCCCGTACCGCCCAGTTCAGCGAATTCCAGCATGCTGTGTCGGTGCTTTCCAAACAGTCGGCAAACCGTCCGACCAGTTGTCTGGACCAGAGATAAAAGGGGCGTTACGGGCGAGACATGTCAAACGGCTAACTAATTGAGCGCGCAACGGAGCTGTCCGAACGCGCTCCGTATCGAATCCCATCTATTTCTCTGTCGAAACGTTATGAACGCCCGAGCGGGCCGTGTCATAGGACACAGCCCGCTCCGGTCAACGGATCTCGGACAACTTCCGGGATTTTACCCCTACTTCAGCCGAGCCATCAGGGCATGCTCCACGAGTGTGATAAGCGCGCTCTTTGCCTCGCTGCGGTGGCGGGCGTCGGTGATGATGATCGGGGTGTCCGGGCCGATCTGGAGTGCTTCCCGCACCTCTTCGGGAGTGTAGGGCTGGTGTCCGTCGAAGCCGTTGAGGGCGATGACGAAGGGGAGCCCGGAGTTCTCGAAGTAGTCGACCGCGGGGAAGCAGTCGGAGAGACGGCGGGTGTCGACGAGGACGACGGCGCCGATGGCGCCGCGGACCAGATCGTCCCACATGAACCAGAACCGGTCCTGTCCTGGCGTGCCGAACAGATACAGGATCAGGTCGTCGTCCAGCGTGATACGGCCGAAGTCCATCGCCACGGTCGTCGTGGTCTTGTCCTGCACATGGCTCAGATCGTCGATCCCGGCCGAGGCGGAGGTCATCACGGCTTCGGTGCGCAGCGGGTTGATCTCCGAGACCGCGCCGACGAACGTGGTCTTGCCCACGCCGAAGCCGCCCGCCACCACGATCTTGGCCGAAGTGGTCGCACGGGCCGTCGGGGCACCGCCGCTAGAGCTTGCGAAGTCCACTGAGCACCCTTTCGAGCAGTGTCACATCCGGAGTCCCGCCCGCGTCCGAGTTGCCGCCGGGCTGATGGATCGCCACCATCCCCGCCTCGGCCAGGTCGGCGACCAGGATCCGGGCCACCCCCAGCGGCATGTTGAGCAGTGCGGACACCTCGGCGACCGACTTGACCTCCCGGCACAGATGACAGATCCGCTGGTGCTCGGGGAGCAGCCCCTGCAGATGCGCGGGGTCCGCCGTGGTGGAGACCAGTGCCTCGATGGCGAGCTGGTAGCGAGGCCGGGTCCGGCCACCGGTCATCGCGTACGGGCGCACCAACGGCTGGTCGCCTTCACTCCCGTACGGCGAATGATGATGGCCGCCGTACGGGCCAGGCGAGGCAGGGGGCGGGGTCATGGGTCCTCCGGTCGGGACAGGAAGGTGACGGTGTCGCCGTCGGTCGGTGCCGTTTGGGGGGCGTTCGGCCTGTCAGCCGAGCGGGTGGGCGGCGGATGGTCGGTCAGTTCAACAGGCTGCCTTGCAGTTCGGCGCGCAGGTCCGGGGTGAGGACACTGCCCGCGCGGTCGACGAGCAGGGCCATCTCGTAGCCGACGAGGCCGATGTCGCAGTCCGGGTGGGCGAGTACGGCGAGGGAGGAGCCGTCGGAGACGGACATGATGAACAGGAAGCCTCGTTCCATCTCGACGACGGTCTGGTTGACCGCGCCGCCTTCGAAGATGCGGGAGGCTCCGGCGGTGAGCGAGG
>NZ_JBSFMM010000406.1:0-4968 GCF_053599555.1 Streptomyces sp. NPDC000941 | reverse complement strand
GAAGATAGAGTTTTTTCTTTTATGTGTTTGTGGTGTAATGGTGTGTGGAATTCCGATCGGGCCCGGGCGCCGTCGCCGAGGCGTTCGACCCGGCGGCGGCCGCCGCCCGGGCGACGGACGCGATCCTGCACGACACCCTGCACGGCCCGTACCGGGGTGTGGTCGTGGACTCCCCGCCCGGCGCGGGCAAGTCGACGCTGGTGGTGCGCGCGGCCCGTGAGCTCGCGGCGGCCGGACGGCCGCTGATGGTGGTCGCGCAGACCAACGCGCAGGTGGACGATCTGGTGGACCGGCTGGCCCGGGAGGATCCGGAGCTGCCCGTGGGGCGGCTGCACAGCAGCGAACCGCATCCGTACGACCCGGTGCTCGACGGGCACCCGGCCGTCCGCGCCTCGGCCAAGGTCGCGGACCTCGCCGGACTCGACATCGTCGTCTCCACGGCCGCGAAGTGGGCGCACGTCAAGAACGTGGAGCCCTGGCGGCACGCGATCGTCGACGAGGCGTACCAGATGCGGTCGGACGCGCTGCTGGCCGTCGCGGGGCTCTTCGAGCGGGCGCTGTTCGTCGGCGACCCCGGGCAGCTGGACCCGTTCAGCGTGGTGGGCGCGGAGCAGTGGGCGGGCCTGTCGTACGACCCGTCGGCGAGCGCGGTGAGCACGCTGCTCGCCCACAACCCGCACCTTCCGCAGCACCGGCTGCCGGTGTCCTGGCGGCTGCCCGCCTCCGCCGCGCCACTGGTCTCGGACGCCTTCTACCCGTACACGCCGTTCCGCAGCGGCACCGGCCACGGCGACCGGCGGCTGAGCTTCGGCGTTCCGTCCGACGGCTCGGGCCCGGACCGGGTGCTGGACGAGGCCGCCGAGTCGGGGTGGGGGCTGCTGGAGCTGCCCGCACGGCGGACGCCTCGTACGGACCCGGAGGCGGTGGCCGCCGTGGCCCTGGTGGCGCGGCGGCTGCTGGACCGGGGCGGGGCCGCGGTCAGCGAGCGGTCGGCCGACCCGGTGCCGCTGACGGCGGACCGGATCGCGGTGGGCACCGCGCACCGGGACCAGGCGGCGGCCGTCCGGGCCGCGCTGGCCGACGTTGGGGTGGTGGGGGTCACGGTCGACACCGCCAACCGGCTCCAGGGGCGTGAGTTCGATGTGACGGTGGTGCTGCACCCGCTGTCGGGGCGGCCGGACGCGACGGAGTTCCATCTGGAGACCGGCCGGCTGTGCGTACTGGCCTCCCGGCACCGGCACGCGTGCATCGTGGTGTGCCGGGCGGGGGTGGCCGAGCTGCTGGACGAGCATCCGTCGACGGAGCCGGTGCAGCTGGGGGTCACGGTGAAGTTCCCGGACGGGTGGGAGGCGAACCATGCGGTCCTTGCCCACCTGGCGGAACACCGTGTCGGATGGCGGCCATGACCGTGTCGGACAGCGGCCATCGGGTATGTCCTAAGGCGCTCTTGCCCCACGCGCGACAATGGGGGAGAGAAACGAGACAGCTCGGCCGATAAGCCCCGCCCCGCAACGGGTTCGACGATTCACGAGGAGAGATCACATGCCAGAGCCGCATCCGGCTCAAGGCCCGCACGGCACCGCGCCCCGGCGGCTGAAACCCGCACCCCTGCTCTTCGAACCCACCGCGGCCGTCGCGGACGAGGCGCACTTCTTCGATCTGGAGTCCATCGAGGACCCGCGTGAGCTGCTGTCCCGCTCCACGGAACTCGTGCTCGCCTTCCGGGCGGCGACCGACCGCGCCATGGAGTTCCAGGCGATGGCCGCGGCCCAGCTCGCCGATCCGCGGCGGTTCGACCGGCTGACCCCGGCCGTGATCGCGGAGCGGGCGGAGTGGACCGAGGACTACGCCAAGAAGATGGTCGAATTCGGCCGCGAGCTGATGCGGGGCGGCGGCGACGCGACGGACTGATCGCGCTCGCGATCGGGAGCGGGAGCGGTACGCGGCCGTTGGCATATGCGGGCGGAAGATACCGCAACCCCTCGTCGTCACGTACCGGTTTTGTCTCATTCCCCTACGTCATGTCATCCACCGGTAAGTGTAGAAACATGAGCGAATGGCCTCGGGACTCACATCACGCCGCCGCCTATGTCACCCCCGCCGGAGCGGACTGGCTCGCCTCGGCCAGCGGCTGCCCCCGTAGCGTGCACACACTGTGGGCGCAGCGCCCCACCGTGCCCGTCACCCTGCCGTGCGGCACCGCCTTCGACGTGGTCAGCATGGACGCCCTCTTCGGCCGCCGAGTGGTGAGCCGGTTATGGACCGACGGTCCTGGCACCGGTCCGGTGGCCACCCAGCGCGGCCGCGTCATGCTGTTCGCCGTTCCGGGCGCGGCCCGGCGGCTCGCCGCGCTGCTCGGCTGGGAGGAGTGGGCCGCGTCCGCCCCGCCGCTGCTCTGCTACAGCTGGGGCGACGCGGTGACCGTCCCGCCGCCCTACCCCGAGGAGACGCCCGCCGCCGAGGGCCGCTGGCTGGTCGCCCCCGACGTCCGGCACCCCTGGCTGCCCGGCCCCGAGGCGCTGCTGTGGGCCTGCGTCAGGGCCGCCCGCGCGGCGTCCCAGCTCCTCGGCCGCACCACTGTGACCAGCACACCCGCCGTTTTTCCGGGGTGAGGGATATCGATTTTCACTCCGCCGGATCCGGGTGCTAAGGTCTTCTACGTCAGCAGGCGCCGCTAGCTCAGTTGGTTAGAGCAGCTGACTCTTAATCAGCGGGTCCGGGGTTCGAGTCCCTGGCGGCGCACCTTGACTCTTAGAGTCACTGACCTGGGGTTTCTCGGTTCTCCGAGAAACCCCAGTCGCGTTTTCGGGCGCCGTCCAGCTTCGGCGCCATGAAGTCAATCTCTGTGGCAGGCAGGACCCGAACACTGCGATCAGGAAAGTCGATGTGCCGGTAGATTTCGTTGTGATGGGCGATCGACTGGTCTGGAAGGGCGAAGTCCGTTGGCTGGGGGCGGACCGACGTGGTGTGCCCGTCCGCCACCAGCACCAGGTCGTAGCCGTGGCTGAGGGCCTGGCGGGCGGTCGTCTCCACGCAGTTCTCGGTGGCAAAGCCGGTGACCAGGACCTCTGTCACGCCGAGCCGGATCAGCGTCTCGTCGAGATCGGTGTCCAAGAAGGCGTCCGCACAGGTCTTCGTCACCACCGGCTCTCCGTTCCGCGGAGCCAGTCCGGGCAAGGCGTCGCCGCACCCTTGCTGCTGAACCGTGATGACGGGAACGTCCGCAGCACGCGCCCGAGAGCTGAGCCCCGCGATGGTTCCGACGGTTTGGTCAGGGCGGTGCATGATGGGCCTCATGTTGTGCTGCATGTCGATGACGAGGAGCGCGGCACGGTGCGGCGTCGGTGGCATCGGCCTACCGTAGCTGTCCCTCTGCCGTGGCGACGGACAGTCCCGAGGCATCGTGTTGGCCTGCATCCGTGACGCGCGTTCGGCCTGCCAGGCAGGCGGCACCCGCAATCGGAAGGATCAGGAGTGCGAATGCTCCGGCAAATGCCGGGAGCCGGTTCGTTGACGCCGCTGAGACTGCCGTGAACAGAGCCGACGTCACGGCCAGGACCAGGGTCTGACCGAGGTTCTGCGAGGTCTGCATCGCGCCGCTTGCGTAGCCCTGTCTGTCAGCCGGAGTGTGCGCGAGCGACAGCAGTGTGAGTGACGGCGTCGCGAGCCCCATGCCGACGGCGGCCATCGCCATCGAGGACACCGCCGCGGCCGGAGGCACCGCCGGCATGGTGCACAGTGCCGCCACCGCCATCGCGGCCGCCATGATTCCGGCCCCGATGGCGACCAGTCGGTGCCGCGACACCCGGTTCTGCAGGCGACCCTGCATCCACGAGGCTCCGGCCCAGGCAAGTGCTGCCCCAGTGAACGCGAACCCTGTAACAACGCCCGGCACATGTCGGGCTGTGCTGAGCATCAGGGGGACGAAGGCTTCGAGCGTGAAGAACGCGCCCGAGGTCAGCGCGCGCAGGAGCACCGTAGCGGGCAATCCGCCCCCGGCTCGCCAGGTGTGCGGTGGCAGCAGCCTCGGGGCAAACGCCACAAGCACCACTACACCGACCGACGCGCACACCGCGTGCCATACATTCCAGGTGGAAACGCCGTACTGGGTGAGAGCCGCGGCCACGCTCACTGCCACTGCCGCGGGCAGGGCGGGCCGCCGCACGGGTGCCTTGGGACTTCCAGGTTCTTGCGACGCTCCTGGCTGTGCTGATCGTCCGCGAAGGAGCAGCACAGCGGCCGCGGCAGGGATCAGTGTGAGCCCGGCGACGCCGAAGAACACCGCTCGCCATGACCACGACGCGGCCACGAACCCGGCGAGCGGGGGGCCGGCCAGTGACGGCACAATCCAGCACGCACTCATGAGGGACAAGGCGCGGGCGCGCAGGTGATCCGGGTAGGACTGCCCGATGGCCGCGTTGACGGACACCGCCACCAGGCCCGCCGCGATCCCGTCGGTGAAGCGTCCCAGGACCAGTTGCCAGATGGTGGTACTGGTTGCGGAGACAAGGAGCGTCGCGACGGTCAGGATCACCCCGGCTGTCAGCGGTCGCCGGGCCCCGCCGCGATCCGCCCATGCCCCGCCCAGCACACCACCGAGCAGGCTCGCCGCCACGAATGCCCCTGCCACCAGCGGGTAGAGACCGACTCCGTCGAGGTCTCGGGCGGCCACCGGCAGCAACGGCATCACCGCCAGCGCTGCGAACCCGGTCAAGAACATCACCGCGGCGAAACTCGCGGTGACCGCCAGATACGTACGGGAGAAGAGTCCGGGGGTGGGAAGGGGATCCGACAGTTCACCGGGGTCGCTTGTCACCGGCAGCAAGGTACGGCCCAACTCCGGCCCAGACCAGCGCTTTTATGGTGGGTGCAGGGGCGAGCGCCGCCGCACCCTCCCCCAATGCCAGTGACTTTGCGGTGAGTATGGGACAGTGACACGCCGACACCACGGCGTGTCACTGTCCCATA